>JBEKOF010000077.1:0-17323 GCA_049522055.1 Verrucomicrobiota bacterium
GCTTTTCCGTTTGGCGGGAGAAAAGCCGTCAGGGAGGGGTTGTCCACGCTCTTGAGCATGGAACGGGTGCCCGCTTCGGGAATGTCCTTGCGCGACTCATATCCTGGAGCGCCGTTGGTCCAAAGAGGAAAGACCGGCGGGGATTGCTGGGCCGTGACGGCCAGAGGGATTGCGATGAGGAGCGAACCGAAGGGGGTGTTTATTCTTTTACGCATAGCGCCAAGTCAATTGTCATGCTGAGGTCCTGGTTGGCCGACAGGCGCGGGCTTGGGGGCGCCGGTGTCGGAGACGAGCGGGCCGATGCGTTCCTTGCCCAGAGCGATGTCGTCAATCCAAACCACAAAGCCGGTTCCGGCGGACTGGTAGTTGTACAAGCCAAAGGACAAGCTGGTGAACACCTTGGGCAGCTCCACCTTGGTAAAATGGCCGGCGCCCTGGTCCAAAGCCACGCCGGGAATTTCCTGGCCGTTGATGTAAAGATGGTAGCTTTGCGTGGCGTCATCCACCGACCATTCCGCCAGCGTCCACTGGTTGGTGAAGTGATACAGATAGGCGCTGCCCTTGCCGAACTCGCCCCGGGATTTGGGCTGCACGTTGTAGATGTACTGGCAGGCCCCCGCCTTGTTCATCACCGTGTCCAGCATCCGCACCTCGATCTGGTCGTCAAACTGCGGGCTGAGGCAGGCGCCGGCAACAACCGTCGAATGGATCACTGGGTTGCCTCCGGCCGGATCGGGCAGGGGATAGGGAGTCTGCACGCGGTAATAGAGCCGGCCCCAGAACTGGCCGCCCAGCTTAGTGAGAATGTCGCCGTGGAGCGTGATCCGCCGGGGTCCGCGCGGGGCCGCCTCCACGCGCAACGATTTCTTGCCCGAAAAGGCGAAGTCGTCGGCGACCGCCACCTTGCCCGTGGCCGTGAAGCCGGCTGGGATTGCGCCCACCTCGGTGGATTCAAAATCCTCGGTGAAGAGCGGCGGCGTTTTCGACACCGGCGGCGCATCGGCGGCCGCAAGAGTGGCTGCTGACGCGAAAAGGCAGCAGAGCCACAAGGGAGAAGAGAGAAGGCGGGGCCATTGGGCGGGCCGCGCGGGACTACACATGGAATCGCGGTGGTGAAGCGACATTCCATACTGGTAATCCAGCCGGCCAAAACGTCAAGTGGGTTGAAGGCTTGTCGGGGAGCCACGCCGCGGCCAGCGGTTGAAAAAGACGTGCGGCGTCTGACCGGCGCCGTTAGAATGGGCGCGTGCGCGAGTTTTGTTATCTGCTGCCCCGGAATGTGATTGGCATTTTCAGTGGCCGCAGCCTCTGGTGGCACGCATCGGCCATTGTTCTGACGATTGTGATAGTCACTTCCGGCGGCGATTGGGCATATTATCAGTGGACGCGGGCCGGGGCATTTTTTGAGCTGGCCCGCCCGGCGTTGGGGCTGGGGATGTTAATCCCTGTGGTCGGACCTTTGGCGCTCCTGGTTGCCAGCCTGGCTACAGAGAACCGCCGGCTGAAGATGACACCTTGGGCGTTAGGGCAGGCGGCTCTTCTCGCGTTCCTGGTAACTTCCTGCTATAAGGCGGTCACCGGGCGCCGCCCGCCACCATTTTCCGGACACTTTGGAACCTTAGCCCTGAACGGATCTGTGCCGATGGACTCCAGTCATGGCTTTCGATTCGGCTTTCTGAAAGGCGGCGTTTTTTGGGGTTGGCCGTCCGGGCATACCACGGTGGCGTTCTCCGTGGCGCTGTGTCTGATTATGCTGTATCCCAAGAATAAGATCATTGTCCTCTGCGCCTTGCTTTACGCGTTTTACGTTGGGCTGGCGGTTTCTGTGACGATCCATTGGTTTTCCGAATTCGCCGCCGGGGCCATCATCGGGAGTCTGATCGGAATGACGGTTGGCCGCAGTTTCAGAACCACACTGCTGGATGATAGCGACAGTTTTCCGAGAAGGAAAAACCGGATGGGACGGGCGTGGACGCTACTGGTGTTTATCGGGGGGATTTTGGCGGGAGGCGCTGTTTACGCTCAGAATTCGCCTCTGAAGACCGCGCCGGCGCGGCTGCGGCTGGAGAGAATCGCCCAAACGGACTGGCCCGCAAAGGTGGGCGTGGCGGACATCGCCCCTTGCTGGAGCGCGCCCAGCAGGTTCGGAGTCTTCGATGCCGACGGCAAACCGGTGGCATTCGAAACCATTTGGACCGCCCAAGGCGAAGCGATGCGGGTTTGTTTCGACACTTCCAGCGGGGCCGCGACCTACTATATCTGTTTCGACACCAATCTGCCGGCGGCGGCGGGGGGTTGGAAACCGGAAGCTGGGGTGCTTGTGGAAACGCGTCCCTGCCGCGGTGATCTGGCGATAGACACATCGGCAGAGGTTGCGCGCGTGCTGAGCGCCGGAGGGCCAATCTCGGGCCGCGACTTTGTGCCCAACATTTTCCTGGGCGCCAATCCATTCGGGCCGAGCACCAACTACATCGCCACATTCAGCGGCTGGTTTGAGGCACCCAATGCGGGGCAATACACGTTTGCCACGGATTCCAGCGGCGCGTCCTTCCTGGCAGTGGACAACCGAACGGTGGCGGCTTGGTACGGCGCGCATGGCCCGCAGAATGGCCGGCATGGCGAACATGCCGGCACGGTTATGCTTTCCGCTGGTGTGCATCACTTGAGCTACGCGCAAATCCAGTTTGGCGGGGCTTCCGCCGCGGTCGCGGCCTGGAAACCGCCGGGGAGGGACCACGTGGAACTGATGCCGGCGTCGGTCTTTGGGCCGGTGGCGCGCTTTCGAGCGACCC
Organism: Verrucomicrobiota bacterium; assembly: GCA_049522055.1. GTDB lineage: Bacteria > Verrucomicrobiota > Verrucomicrobiia > Limisphaerales > Palsa-1400 > JBEKOF01. Next base: position 2,793 of record JBEKOF010000077.1, read on the forward strand.
GGTGCGAGTGGGCGTTGGCCGGGGCAGAGCGGCTTTACTTCGAGTGGCGGGCGGTGGAGCAGTGTGCGCTGGGCGATGCCATGTTCGTGGAGGTCCAATTTCGGGTGGTGGACAATTCGCAGCGCCGCAGTTATCGCTGGCAGTTTGACGATGGCGGCGTGGAAACCGGCCCCAATGCCCGGCATTTCTTCCCGCAACCGGGACTGAGACAGGTCGGGGTGGAAGCGTTGCAGAACGGGGTGGTGGTGGCGACCAATTCGATTCGAGCGCGGATCAACCCGGAATGGGAACAGCGCGAGTGGTGGCGCGAGAACGTCTATGCCCAGGCGAAGAACGATTTTCTGCGGCGCGACCTGGCGCTGATGCCGGCGCGCGACCTGATTGCGGTGTGGGAAATGGCGGAGCGCGCGGAGGACGTGGAAATGCTGCGGCAGTTGGGCGGAACACTGATGAAACGGCGGAATGACTTCAATGGGCCGGCTTATGCGCCGACTTTCTACAAGGCGGGCCTTGTCTTTGAGCACCAAGGCGATTCGGGCGACACGCTCGCCGGGGAATCCTTTCGGCTCGCGCTGGCGCCGCCCGGCGTCGCGCCGGCGGTCAGCCTCCAGGCCAAACTGCATTTGGCCGCGCTGCTCATTCACTGCACCGGCCAGCTCGATGAGGCCGGGAAGCTGCTCGATGGCGTTTCCGGGGGCCTGCGGGGCGCGGAGGACCGGCGGCTCTGGCAGTTGCTCCAGGGGGATTTGTCGCTGGCCCGGGGCAAGAAGGAGTCGGCGCGCAAAGAGTACGCCGCCGCGGCCGAAATGAAGGCCGTCGGAGAGATCAACCTGGCGCGGGCCGCCCTGCTGGAAAGCGCCGCCATATTGCTTGAGCACGGCGAATGGGATGACGCGCAGGCGGCGTTGGACCGGCTGGAACTGGAGAGGCCGCTGGAGCGAATGTCACTTGACACGGGATTGCTGGGGCTTAGGCTGGATATGGGGCGCAAGGAATTCCAACGGGCATTGACTGACGGACAAACGCTGCTGGCGGCGGCCGGGGACGATCCGCGCCAGTCGGAAGCGCTGTTGGCGGTGGTCCAGAGCGGCCTGGCTTTGGGCAAGCAGGAGGAGGCGCAACGGGCCTTGGGCCGGTTGCTCAAGGATTTCCCCTACAGTGAAGCCGCCGCCAAGGCAAAAGACAAATGGAGCAATCAATGAGAACGTCAGACATTGTTCGATGCTGTCTCCGCCGGGCCTTGAGGCGGCGCGCGGCGGGGGTCCTGGCGTTGCTCATGTGGGGCGGGCTGTATTCGCAGGCTGGGGAAAACGACTGGTTCGTGCCGCTGGGGCCGCCGCCCGAGGCGGCCAAACGGCGCATTTCCGGCGGGGAGGCCTTTCCGCCGCTGCCGCTGCCGGCCACGCCGCTGCGGCGGACGGAACGCAAGCGCGAACCCAGCCCGCCCAAGCTGGCCGCCAAGATCGTCTGGGGCGAGGACGCGTCATTCACGTATGACTCCGGGGCGCAAACCAAGATAGCGGATTGGAACCTCTGTCCGGGAGACCTCCAGCAATTGATGAAGACCGCCAGCGCGCGGCTGGGCGTGACTTATGGGGCCGACAGTTTCAGCCTGGCCGGCTTCGACGGCGACCCAGCCGCAGTTCCCGTCCTTTTTTTCAGCGGGGTGCGCTCGATCAAGTTTTCACCGTCCGATATGGAATTGCTGCGCCGGTACGTGCTGCGAGGGGGGATGATCGTGGCGGACAACATCACCGGCGGCCCCTATTTTTACCAGTCCTTCCGCGAGGGGATGGAGAAGACGTTTCCCGAGTTGAGCTTTCGCGGGCTGCCGGCGGATCATCCGCTCTATCACATCCTGGTGGATGTGAATCAAGTCAATTACCCCAAGAACCTGGCATCCCATGAGCCGTTGCTGGAAGGGATGTACGTCTATTCGCGGGTGGGGGTCCTGCTGTCCAAGTACGGCCTGGGCTGCGGCTGGGACGGGCATGAAGTGCCGCTGCTCCCACAGGCCGTTTACTACGACGTCAATTCCGCCAACAAGATCGGCCTGAACATCGCGGCTTATGCCGTCGGCTATGCGCGGATAGGCCGAGCGGAGGCCAAGCCGGAAATCTACGGGGCGCTGGACGAGAAGCGGCCGACTGACGAGTTTGTCTTCGCGCAGATCAAACACGACGGGGCGTGGAACGTGGAGTCGGGCGGGGCCAGCCGGCTGTTGCAGGAACTGCGCAAGAACACGGCACTGCGCGTGAGCTTAAAGCGGGTGCCGGTCCAGCCCGGCCAGGATGACTTGTCGTCCTTCACCTTCCTCTATTTATCCGGTCTGGATGACTTCCATTGGGACGCCAGCGCGGTCTCGGCGCTGAAACGGTTTCTGGACGCCGGCGGGACGCTGCTCATTAACAACGGACTGGGATTGCAGACATTCGACAGGGCGGTGCGACGGGAGTTGAAGAAAGTGCTGCCGGACGCGACCCCGGCCTCGCTGCCGCCGGCGCACCCGGTGTTCAACACGGTGTTCAAAATGACCGAGGCCGCATACACTCCAGCCGCCGCCGCCGCCCGGCCCGGCCTGAGCAAGCCCTATCTCGAAGGCATCACCCTGAATGGCGACCTGAAAGTCATTTACAGCCCGATAGATTTGGAGACCGGCTGGCAGGGCCTGGACCCGCCGCTGGCGCGAGCCTACCAGCCGGAGGACGCCCTGAAGCTAGGTGTCAACATAATAATGTACGCCATGACCCACTGATCCCGCCATGCCCGCGCTTGTCTATAGATTCCAGGAACAGGAATGCCGCTTTCCGCTCAAAGACCGGACGGCCATCGGCCGCAGCAGCAAAAACGACCTGTGCCTTCCGTGCGGTTCGGTCTCCGCCCGGCACGCGGTGATCACGCGGGACGCAAGCGGCTACCAACTGGAGGACGCGGGGAGCGAGAATGGAATCGTCGTGGCCGGGGAGCGGGTCCTTAGCTGCCCGTTGCGCGACGGCACGGTGTTCGCCCTGGGAGAGGTCGAGTTTGCCTTTACGCTGGAGGATGGCCCGGGAGCAGAGGGCGCAGGCGCGGAGGCCCCGGAGGCGGCATTATCGCCCGCGCGATCGGAGGAAGTCATCGCCCGGTTCGAGAAAGCCCGCGAGCGGGTGCTTGGGGAAATTGGCAAAGTGATCGTGGGTCAACGCGAGGTGATCAACCAGATGCTGGTGGCCCTGTTCGCCCGCGGCCATTGCCTGCTGATCGGGGTGCCCGGCCTGGCCAAGACCCTGATGGTTCGCACCCTGGGCGCCGCGGTGGACCTGCAGTCCCGGCGCATCCAATTCACGCCGGACTTGATGCCCTCGGACATAACGGGCACGGATATACTGGAGGAGGATTCGGTGACTGGCAAACGCGCCTTTCGCTTCCATCGCGGGCCGATTTTCAGCAACCTGCTGCTGGCCGACGAGATCAACCGCACGCCGCCCAAGACGCAGGCCGCGCTGCTGGAAGCCATGCAGGAGCAGCGGGTGACCATTTCCGGGACGAGCTACGATCTGCCCAGCCCTTTCATGGTTCTGGCGACGCAGAATCCGATTGAGCAGGAGGGCACCTACCCGCTGCCGGAGGCGCAACTGGATCGCTTCATGTTTTGCATCCACCTGGCCTATCCCAGCGCGCAGGAGGAGCAGCAAGTGATTTTGGACACCACACGCGACGCCCCGGTGGAGGTGGAGCGTGTGCTCAACGCCGCGCAGGTGCTCGAACTCCAGCAACTGGTCCGCCAGGTGCCCGTCAGCCAGCACGTCGCGCTGTACGCGCTGAGCCTGGTTCGCGCCACGCGGCCCAAGAGCGAGGGGTCTCTGGATTTTGTCAACCGCTGGGTGAACTGGGGAGCGGGCACGCGCGCGGGCCAGTATTTGCTGCTGGCGGCCAAGACCCATGTGCTGCTGCAGGGCCGCTTCAGCGTCTCCTGCGCCGACGTGCGGGAGTATGCGCTGCCGGTGTTGCGGCACCGCATTTTCCCCACGTTCACCGCTGCCAGCGAGTCGGTGGACACCGACGAGATCGTGAAGAGAATTGTCACCGCGGTCAAAGAGCCGCAGTACTAGCTGATCGGTGAGCGCCCCCGCCTACAAATTCCTGCCGCCGGAACTGGCGGAACGAGTGCGGGGTCTGGGTCTGGCGGTGCGGCGGCCCGTGGAGGGGGCGATGCAGGGCTTGCACCGCTCCCCGCACCTTGGTTCCTCGGTCGAGTTTGCCGATTACCGCGAATACGCGCCCGGCGACCCGCCCAGCCTGATTGACTGGGCCATCTACGCCCGCAGCGACCGCCATGTGATCCGCCGCTACCAGGAAGAGACCAATCTGCGCGCGCACCTGGTGCTGGACATATCGGAAAGCATGAGCTTCCGCCAAGCGGGGCTGCACTCGAAAATGGACTACGCCTGCTACCTGGCGGCCGCGCTGATGCTGATATTGCTGGGCCAGTCCGACGCGGCCGGACTGACGCTATTCAACGATGAAATAAGGCGGAGCTTCCCGCCCGTCGGATCGCTCGACGGGCTGCGGCCCATGCTGCTGGCGCTGGATGAGATCAAGCCGTCCGGCCGGAGCCAGATCGAAGCGGCCCTCCACCAGACGGCGGAAAAAATCCAGCGGCGCAGCCTAGTGATCCTGATTTCGGACCTGTTGCAGGAGCCGGCGGGCATCATTCGCGGCATTCAGCATCTGCGCCACAACAAACACGAGGTTTTGGTATTGCAGCCGCTGGACGGGGCGGAGTTGAGCCTGGACTTCAGCGGACTGGCCGAGTTAAGGGAACTGGAGACAGGGGCGCGGCTGCCGGTGGAAGCCGACCAAGTGCGGGAGGCTTATGCAAATGAGGTGGCCAAATATCTGGAGGAAATCCGGCGAGGCTGTCTGGGGAGCATGGCGGAATATCATCTGATTGACACGCGCACGCCGGTGGAAGAGACGTTGCACGCAAAATTCAGCCAGCTATGACCGGCCTGACCGCTTTGAATCCGCTTTTCCTTTCGCTGCTGCCGCTGGCCGCGCTGCCGGTCTTGTTCCATCTGTTTTTTCGGCTGAAAAGGCAAAGCCGCCCGTTTTCCACGTTGATGTTTTTCCATCGCCTAGATCCCAAGCTCAACGCGCGCCGACGGCTGCGCGAATGGCTGATCCTGCTGCTGCGCGTGCTGCTCATACTCTTCGTGCTGCTGGCGCTGGCGCGGCCGGTTTGGTTTGGCCACGGCCAAACGGGGGAGGCGGCGGTGGTGGTGCTGATAGACAATTCCGGCTCGGCGAGCGGCACAGGCGAAGGCGGACGGACCAAACTCAAGCAGGCGGTGGAGGGCGCGCGCGACATCCTGGGCGCGCTTGGGGACAGCGACCGCGCCGGCCTGGTTCTCCTGGTGCCCGATCCGGCGGTGCCGTTGCCGGGGGGCCTGACGCAAGACAAGAGCGCCCTGAAAATTGCGCTCGACGCCGTCGCCGAAACCGAAGGCAGCGGCAGCGTGGCCGCCGCCGTGGACCGGGCGATGAGAATGATCGAGGCCAGCGCGGCCGCGCATCGGGAAATCCAAATATTTTCGGATTTGCAGCAGGAGAAGTGGGGCCAGCCTCCGGTGAATCCGCCCGCCCCGCCCCGCGGTCTGGGCGTGGCCGTTCACCGGATTGCAACGGTCTCCAGCGGGCTGCCCAACGTGTCGCTCACGGAGGTGGAGATGCCGGCCCGGCCTGTCGTCGCCGGCCGCCGGTTCCCTGTGCAAGTGCGGTTGGCCAACCTCGGTCCGGGCAAAGCGCAGGTGCGATTGAACTGGCTGGACGACGCCGGGAACCGGGGCGGCGCAGACCTGAGCCTTGCACCGCAAGAGGAGACCAATGCCACCATCAGTCTGACTGCGCTGAATCCCGGCCTGCGCTGGGTGCTGTTCACTGTGGAGGGCGATGATTTCCCCGCCGACAACCGGGCCGCAACGGCGTTCACCGGGGTGGAACAACAATCGGTGCGGTTTCTGGGCAGAGCGGGCGACTTCGGCTACTTGCCGCCGGCCCTGTCGCCGACCGGTGATGGCCGTTTGTCGGGGTTGGCCACCTCCTTTTCCAGTTTCGACACTTTTGCCAGCGACAGGGGCGAGGGCTTTGTTGTGCTGCCGTGGAATGCAGTTTTAGAGTCTGGCGGGGAGGCCACCGAGGGCCTGGAGGCGTTGCACCAGTTTCTGATGAAGGGAGGCAAAGCGCTGCTGGTGCCGTCCCCAGGAAGCATGGCGGGCGGGGAAAGGAAGCCGGATTGGCTGACCATTGCGCCGGAAGGCCCGCAGGCCTCCTCCAATGGTCTGGCGCTGACGGTGCTGGACAAAGCCAACGCCATTTTCGACGATCTGCGCGATGAGAAGGGCGAAGTGGCGCTGCGCAACGTGAAAGTGTTTCGGTTTCTGCCGCTGCGCGTTCCGGCCCAGGCTGCGCCGATTCTCGGATTGGAGGACGGCACGATAGTGCTCGCGTCGCAGAAGGTGGGGCGGGGCCTGCTGCTTGCGAGCGCCCTGGCATTCGAGCCGGCTTGGAGCACTTTGCCGCTCAAGCCCGCCTTCGTCGCGCTGGCGCAAAGCATGGTGCTCGACCAAGAGGGCGCGCCCGGCCGGATCACGTCACTGGTGGCAGGCGAGCCCTTGACTGGGATGCCCAGCGGGACTGAATCACTGGAGGTCCAATCGCTGGTCGGCAGCCCGCTGGACTGGAAAGGCCCAGCCGGCCAATTCACGACATTCCCACGCGTCGGGGTGTATGCGTTGCACTTGGGCCAGGAAACCCGGTGGGTGGGTGTGCGGTCTTCGGCAAAGGAAGGGCGCCGGAAGTTCATTACCGGCGAGACGGTGGCGGCGCTGGGAAACTTGCCCTATTCCGTGGACAACCTTTCTGGAAGCCAGAGTGTGAGGCCGCAATTTGACCGGCAGGAACGGTCGCTGGAATTGAGTTTGCCGTTGCTGCTGCTGGCCTTTTCATGCCTGGCACTGGAAGGCTGGCTGGCCAATCCGCCGCCAATGAAGCTGCAAGCGGGCGCGCCACCCCTTCGCCCGGTCTCGTCTCCCTAATCAAATGATCCTGCGGGCCACCATCCAATGGCATCCGTGTCTGGCGCCGCTCTGGTGCGCCGGGTTGCTGCTGGCGGTGGCGGCGTGGGGATGGCTGTTTTGGCGGCGTGTGCGCCGCCGGGCGCCCCTGGCCGCGCGCTGGCTGGCGCTGCCAAAGTGGCTCGCCCTGGCGCTGCTGCTGCTGGCGCTGTTGAATCCCGTGTCCACGCTCCTGAAATCCGAGCCGGCCAAGGGGAGGGTGCTGGCCCTGGTGGATTCATCCTCCTCGATGGACGTGGTGGACGACTACCATCAGTCGCGCGCGGCCCGCGCCCAGGAGATCGTTGAGCGATGGAAGAAATCGCTCCCCGCCAGCGTGACACTCGACGAGTTGGCGTTCGACACGACGATTCACAAACCGGGCGAAACGGCGGCGACGGGCACGGCCCTTCGCGGGACGGATCTGGGCGATTGTTTGTTGGCGCTTTCGGAGCGCGGCGATTTGGCGTCCTATCTCGGAGTGGTCCTGCTGACCGACGGCGGGGATGAAGTGATCGAAGACCCGGCTTTGCCGAAGATTCCCCTTTCCGTTGTGGGCATCGGAACGGACCCGGCGACCTGGAACGATCTGGCGGTCACGGAGGCGCAAGCGCCGGCAACGGCTGAGAAAGACTCGAGCTTTGAGATCAGCGCGGACATCCAGGCGCGCGCCGGTCATGGGTCCGGGTTCCGGCAGGCGATAGCGCGCAGCCATGTGGTGTTGGAGCACGCGACGAACGGCGGCTGGGAGAAAGTGGCCGATGAGGTGGTGGATCTGTCCAATTTGAAGGCCCGCGCGCGGCTGGCGGCGCGAAGCAGCCAAGTGGGGATGCAGCGTTACCGGGTGACTGTCCAACCAGCCATCGGCGAGCTTTCCACGCTGAACAACTCGCGGGTGGTGAGCGTGGACGTGGAAAAGAAGGCGCTCCACATTCTCTATTTCACGGTTGAGTTGGGACAGGAGTTCAAGATGTTGCGCAACGAGTTGGGGCGCGATCCGGGCCTCTCATTCACCGCCTTGTTCCGGAGCGCGGGGGCGCGCTACACGCTGCAAGGGGACCGGGTGCCCGGCGATGAAGCCCTGGGGTCGGGATTTCCATCCACGAAGGACGCCCTCAAACCCTACGACGTGATCGTGATCGGCTCCTTTCCCGCCGGGGATCGCGCGCCGGGCCAGATGCAGGCGTTGTTTCAATATGTCGAGGAGGGGGGGACGTTGATTTTCCTGGGCGGGGAGGAGTCCTTCGGGCGCGGCGGTTACGCGGGCAGTTCGCTGGAGGTTCTTTTTCCGTGGCGGCTTTCATCACAGGAACCGGCGCCCGCGCAAGGCTCCTTTGCCGTGCATGTCCCGCCCATGGCCTCGGGCCACGCGATGTTGGCGACAGTCGAAGAGACGGTGACGCGGGCATCGGCGCGCCTTGACAGTGTGAACCGGGTGGGCGAACTGAAGCCCAACGCCACGGCCCTGCTGACGGCGGAACTGGGCGACCGCGAAGTGGCTGTGGTCGCCTGGCAGCCCTACGGCAAAGGCAAAGTCATGGGCATCGCCACCGACACGTTGTGGAAATGGGCCTTGCAGCCCGAGCCCCTTCGCTCGGCCTACGGACTTTTCTGGCGGCAGGCCGTGCGAAATCTCACCGGCAAGACCGAAGGGGGGCAGAATCTGGCCGTGAGCTGGGACAAGGACTTTTACCGGCCCGGCGACCAGGCGACCGGCGAGATTCGGGTGCCCGGCGCGGGCGCGGGAGTGCTGCGGCTGACCGCGTCGCTGTGCCGAAACGGCCAAAGCACGGCGATCGAGGTGACGCCCCTGCCGACGGGGGAGCAGACCTTTGAAGTCAAACCGCGCTTTCGCGACCGGGGAGATTATGATTTTCGTCTGGTCGCTTATCAGGGCGACCGGATTCTGGAGGCTTACGAAAAGGCGTTTCCCGTTGGGCCGCGGGTGGAGGAGGGATCGCGTCTGGAGCTGGACGAAGTGTTCCTCAAACGCCTCGCCGCCCTCGGCGGAGGCGCCTATTACCGCGAGGAGGAGGCGGGAGAATTTGCGGAGCGCGTCGCCAGCCTGCCCGCCCACATGACCGTGGCCGGGGAATCGGCGCTGGTGGAGGCCGGGCCGTGGTTTGCGCTTGTGTTCCTGGCGGTGCTGGTGTTGGAATGGACCCTGCGGCGCAAAGTCAACTTGTTCTGAGGATGCGGATGAAACACACTTTTCGCGGATTTGGCCGCCAGAGCGGGCGCCGCGCGGCGCTGCTAACCGCCACGCTGGTCACGATGGCTGTCATTTCCGCGCCGGGGGCGTCGGAGCCGCGGGACGGCAGGGTGGAATTCTCCAACGGCAGTGTGGCGGAGGGTAAAATCTCGTTGACGCCGGGCGGCTCGTTGAAAATTGAAGCCGGCCCGCAAATCCGCGTCTTGGAACTGGACCGCGTGCGGGAAATTCGCGTCTCGCCCGAGAAGGAGGAGATGGACCGGGATTGGCGGTTCAAAGAGGCCGGGCAGACCGCCAAGGAATTCTTCGGAGAGCCCTATCCGGTCCGCTATCTCGAGGCAACGGTCGTCCTGGCTGGCGGGGAGACACTGACCGGGCATCTCTACTCGACCGTCCTGTACGTTGAGGGCGCGGAGACGGCGCAAAAAGTGGTGCTGCTGTCCAAACAGCGCGGCGAGGAGGGCCAAACGCTGCAATCCATGGTCTATCCCACCCGCATTTCCTTCGGCGGGGCGACAGGGGCGGAGACGGCCACGGTGACGTTGCGCCTGAAATGGCCGGGGTTGGGCGCGGGATTTGAAATCGCCGCACTGACGCGCGGCGCCCTGGTGCGTCTGGCGGCGACCGCGTCGGGACCGGCGGGCGAATTCAAGATGCCCTCGCCTTTGGGCCGGGAATTCTTCCTGGCGATCCGGAGCGGCGGAAAAGTGGTGGTCGGCTGGCCGGCGGAGAAGGATGAGAAAACCCAGGCGCAGGTGCAGAACGCTCTGACGAACACAGAGGATTTCTTCGACGAACGCCGCGTGCTGGGCGTAGTCCGAGACCCGGCGGCCGGGGAAATCTATTCGCTCATACTGGCCGCGCGCAAAGGCAAGACGACCCTTGCGCAAAGCCGCAGCCAGCCGTGGCGGCTGGAGATTTACCGATGGAAAACGGAGGAGGGAGGCGACCGGCTGATGCTGGCCGGGCAGGGTTGGTTGTTCCGCGGCATTGACGCGAAAGACGAAGCCCCCCCGGCGGTGGAATTGTCGGACAAACTGTGGCATATTCACAAGGATGGAGACACATGGATTGCGGGGGACCAAGCCCAATGAACCGATGCGCCAGGATCCGAGCAACTTGTCCAAGAGGATGCGAGCCGCCGGCGCGCGGCTGAAATGGTCGCTCCTGCTGACGGGCGTGTGCGGGTGGCTGACGGTCTGTCTGGGGCTGTTGCTGCTTTTGTTTATATTTGACGACTTGCTGAATCTGCCCGCCGGATTGCGCCTGCCGCTGGCGCTGGGCGCGGCTCTTTTCAGCGGTGTCCTGTTATTTCAGAAGGTGCTGCGGGTGGCCTGGCACCGGCAAACGCCCGAACGGACGGCCCTGGAACTGGAAGTCCGCTATGGCATCCGCGACAACCTTCTCATCAACGCGATTCAGTTCCAGCGCCAGACGGTCCGCGCGCAAGAGTCGCCCTTCGCCGCGCGAACGGTGGCCGCATCGGAGACGATCTCCAGCGGCCTGCGGGTGAGAGAGCTTTGGGACTGGCCGAGGCTGCGGGCATGGGGCGGAGCGGCGATGGCGGTGGTGCTGCTCTGGGCCGCGGCGTTGACGTTCTTTCCGCGCCAGTTTGGGGCGGCGGCCGCGCGCTATGCTTTGCCTCTGCGCGATGTCCCGCCCGCGGGGGACTGTGTGTTCAAACTGACCCCTGGCGATGATCTCACGGTCGCGGAGGGAGAGAACCTCGACGTATGTGTGGCCGTGGAAAAGAACCCCGGCCCAACCCCGCTGGCACCGCCGCTGATCGCCTGGCGGGAAAAATCCGGTTTTATCGAGCCGGCGCAAAATGGCGGCGAACATACTGAGATGGAGCGGCTGCCGCAGTCCGACGGGCAAGCGCCAGCGCCGGGCAAGTTTGTTCACGTGTTTGCCAACATTCAAACGCCTTTCGCCTTCCGCGTTTTCGCCGGCGACACATTCACGCGAAGCGTGGCGGTGAAAGTGCTGCCCGCCCCGCGCCTCCAGGAGGCGGCGTTTCGCGTCACGCCACCCGCCTACATCGGGCAAAAGCCGCAGAACTTCTCCGGCCCGCCCGCCCCGCTCTCGGTGCTGGCGGGATCAGAGGTGGAGATTTCGTTTGCCGTGCAGCCGCCCGTGCAATCGGCGACCTGGAAACTCGGCGGAGAAGAATCGGCCTTCGAGGGAAACGGCTCGCACTGGAAGGCCGTGGCCACTGTCGCAAACCCTGGCGCCTACGAAATCCAGGCTGCCTACCAGGCCGGCGGCAAATCCCTGACCGTGGCCCGCGGGGATGTCCGGATCATTCCCGACAACCCGCCGGAAGTGGATTTTGTCACCGAAGACCGCAACCGCCTCGTGCAGTTTGGACAGAGCCTTCTGCTGGAAATAGTGGCCCGCGATGATTTCGGCCTGTCCAACGTTTCGGTGGTTGTGCGGCCGACGGAAAAGGAGGAGCCGGACCATGTTCTCAAGGGCTGGATCTATATGGGACCGCCGGGCAATCCAGGGCCTGTTCGGGAGTCCTTCACGCTGGTCATTGATCCCAGCCGGTTCGAATCCGGCGCCTCCTACTATTTGGAGGCCCAGGCGAGTGATTTCCTCCCAGGCCGCGCACCCTCGCGTTCGCGGCCCATAGTGCTCCGCGTGAAATCGGCGGACGACCTGGCGTTGCGCGACGACGATCCGCTGAAGCCGGCGTTCGACGCGCTCAAACTCGCCGCGGCGTCGCAGGAAAAAGCCAACCGCCTGACCGCGAACCTCCGCGCCTACCTCCAGGACGTTCTCCAAAAAAAGAGCCTTGCCAGCCAGGTTGCCGCATTGCTCGCGCCCCAAGGCGAGGCGCGCAGCCATGGTTCCGAAGCCCGGACACTCTTCAGCCGACAACCCGACGGCAGGCCTTACGCGGCGACATTGTCCACGCTGGTCAATGACGACATGCCCGCCGCGCAGGAGGACCTGAATTCCCTCAAAACGGCCGCCAGGAGCGGACTGCCTGGTCTGCTCGCCGGCTTGGAAACACGGCAGGACCAGATACTCACCCGATTGCTCGGTTTGTTGGGCCAGATCGCCGACGCGCGGAACGCTCCGCTCAACCCTGTCGCCGAAGGCAAGAACTCCAGTCAAGTTCCACCCACGGGCGAGGCGCAGGCGCGGGAGATGTTGGATGAGATAAAGAAATTCGTGGCGGACCAGGAGCGCATTCTCGAAAGAAGCCGCACTTTGGCGGCCAAGGATCCCGAGGATTTGACACAAAGCGACCAAGCGGTACTCGGCGAGTTGTCGCGCGAAGAGGACAAGTGGGCCAAGTTTCTCGAGGAGCAACTCACCGATTTGAGCAAACTGCCGCAGCAGGACTTCGCCGACGCGTCGCTGTCGCAGGAGGTCAATTCGGTCTTTCAAGAGGTGCAGGAGGCCGCCGACGCGGTGAATCAGAAGCATGTGGAGTTGGCCGTGCCCCACGAACAATCCGGCCTGGAAAACGCCCAACAAATAGTCAACAACCTCGAGCGCTGGCTTCCGGACGCGCCGGACAATATCAAGTGGAGCATGGAGGAGCCGATGACTGCGACGGACATCGCCCTGGCCGAATTGCCGAAGGAGTTGGAAGATATTGTAGGGGATTTGCTGGACAAGGAGGAGCAAATGAGTCCCGATGTGGAGGATGTCTCCAGTTCGTGGTTGGATTCCCTCGACAAGGGCGCCGGTTGGGGCGCGAGCGACGGGCCGATATCGGACATGAGCGCCAAAGGCGTCACCGGGAATCTGCTGCCCAACCAGAATGAAGTTGGCGGTCGCTCCGGCGAAGGCCGCACCGGCCGCAGTCACGGTCAAATGGTGGGCGACACCGCGGAGGGCAAGGAGGGCCGTGAAACGCCGACGCGCTTGGATCCGGAACCTTTCGAACAAGGCAGTGTGAAAGACACGGCGAAAAATGACGCCGGCGGCGCCACCGGCGGCGGCAAATTGTCCGGCTATGGAAGCGAGGGGTTGCGCGGTCCCGCCCCGCCGCCCTCCAACCAAAAGATGCCGCGGCTGGCCGAGCAGCAGGCCAAAATTCGCCAGCAGGCCGAGGCTCTCGCGCTGCAATTGCGCCGTTATCACCTCTCCGGCGGCGAGTTGGAAACGTCTGTCAACGCCATGAACCAAGTGGAACAAGCCGCCCGGAAGGACGACGGCTTGGGCGTGCGCAGGGCGTTCAGTCAAGCTGTGGACACGCTGGGCGCGGCCAAGGACAGCCTGCAAAGCGAGATCGCCGTTCGACGGGACGCGGACAAACTGCCGTCGTGGGTGCGCGAGCAAATGAGCATCGGCGCGCGGGAGGGTGTGCCCAAAGGTTATGAAGAAATGGTGGCCGAATACTATCGGGCCCTGGCGGAAGGAAAGAACCCATGAAACTCGCCCCCATTTTCGTCCCGCTCATCCTGGCATTGACGGCCGCACAAGGCCCGGCCCAGAGTAATTCGGCTTTGCCACACGGTGATTTCGAACAGGCTGACGCGCAAGACAAAGGCAAGGCGGCGGGTTGGGACCGCGTGGACGGCCTGGGCGTTCAATGGACAAATGCCCCTGACGCAGCCCACGGAAAAGCCATCCGCATGGACACGCGCGTCAGTGAGCAGGCGATGCAGGCGCAATGGGTCAGGACGGGCCTGACGAACTTGTGGAACATCCCCAAGCCGGAGAAGAACCCGATAGCCGAAACTTACGGGCTATCGCTCTATTCGGACCCGATTGCTGTCAAACCGGGCCAGGCCTACCGAATCAGCTTCGATTACAAGGGACCCGACGGCGGCGCCAAGGTCTGGGTGCGCGGCTGGGGCATGTTCCAAGGCGCCAAGCAGCGGCGCTGGGAAACCACCGTCACCTGCCATTGCAAGGGCGGTGACTGGACCACCTGCACGCAGGTCTTCCACCCCACTCAGGCGCGGCCGGAGGTCTCCGAAATGCGGGTCATGCTCTTTGCTTTTCATCCCCCGGGAGTCTATTGGTTTGACAACGTCCGAATCGAACCGGTCAACGAGCCGGGTAAGCCAAAATGAGGCCACGTCTGTGTTGTCGCCCAAGAGCGAGGGAAATCCCAGGAGAATAGAGCGTTTCAATAAAAACTGTAGCTGCATGAGACAAACCAGCCCAAGGCGTCTTGGGGCGTGACGCTGGCCAGAGCCCGGCCGATGGCGGCAATTAAGTCGGCGGGGGTCCGTGCCTCCGCTCCCCGCGGCAAG
>JBEKOF010000078.1:0-17315 GCA_049522055.1 Verrucomicrobiota bacterium
ACCCGCTGGAGGCGCAGACCCCGATTTGGTCAAGCAAAAGAAGTATGGACTCCGCCTCCACAAAATCGAACGCGATGTTGCTCGTGTTGGGCAGCCGCGGTTCCTTGGCGCCGTTGCGCACGGTGTTGGGGATGCCCGCCAGGATGCTTTGCTCCATCCGGTCGCGCAAGCCGCGCACCCGCGTGTTCTCCTCCTCCAGGTGGGCCAGCGCCAGCTCGGCGGCGCGGCCAAAGGCCGCGATCCCCGCCACGTTCTCCGTGCCGGCCCGCCTCCCGTGTTCCTGGTGGCCGCCGAGCAGATACGGCTGAAATTTCACCCGCTTCTTGACATAGAGCAACCCCACCCCTTTGGGCGCATGCAGTTTGTGCGCCGAAAGAGTGAGCAGATCCGCGTCCAGCGCCTTGACATCAATTTTCATCTTGCCGGGCACCTGCGTCGCGTCGGTGTGGAAGAGCACATTCTTGCTCCGGCAAATCGCGGCGATTTCTTCGATGGGGAAGATCACCCCGGTCTCGTTGTTGGCCCACATCACCGAGACAATCGCCGTGTCGGGGCGGATGGACTTGTCCAGCAGATGCAGGTCCAGCGACCCGTCCGCGTCCACGGGCAGGAAGGTGACTTCGCAGCCCTGTTTCTTCAGAAAGGCCGCATGGTTCATGATGGCCGAATGTTCCACCGCCGTGGTGAGGATGTGGCGTTTGCCGGGTTGGCTGGCCAGCGCGCTGTGCAGGGCGGCGTTGTCGCTTTCCGTGCCGCAGCTGGTGAAAACGACCTCCCTCGGCTCCGCGTTGATCAGCGCGGCGACTTTGGCGCGGGCGTGTTCGACCTCCTTGGCCGTCTGGCTGCCGAACTTGTAGATGCTGCTGGGATTCCCCCACTGCTCGCTCAAGAACGGCAGCATCGCCTCAATGACCTCCGGCGCCACGCGGGTGGTGGCGTTATTGTCAAAATAATAAACGTGTTTCCGTTCGCTCATACCCGTCGGGATTCATCACACACAAATCTCATGCTGCCAGATTACAAGCCGGCCCGCGCAGTGGCAAGAAGGAAGGATAGTAGTAGAAGGAAGGATAGTGTCTCAATTTGAAAAATGGCGACGCCTTGCGCAGGATTTTTTGGGGGAGCGCACAGCCCGCATCGCTGCGGGCCAGCCTTCTGTTGTTCCATCTCGCCCCCGCGTACAGCGGTCGGCGCCCCCGCCGACCGCATAAATTCACGACCTTCAATCGAGATGCGTTTGCGCTGATGAGGGAAGTCATGCCCTCAATTGCGGCAGGGCGGGGGACCCCTTGCCAGCCCGGCCGCGCCGCCGCGCAATGTTTCTCCTTGTTCGTGTCAAGAAAAGACTGCTTTTGGGAATCCCAACACACTCGGCGTTTGGACGAAAAGCCTGAGAACTGATTTTGACGGTTGACATCCCCGTTCCAGTGTGGCTAAATTATTATTGTTAGGCGGTGTCAAGCACTATGAAATATCTTTGCCCAAATTGCCGGCGCGTCCTCTACAACCGGCGGCTGAAGAATTGCGGGTTTTGCGGAGCAGCTATTCCAGAGGAGCTTCGCTTCACGCCTCAAGAGATTGCGGCGCTTGACCGCGAACGGGCAGTCATAGAGGAGTTCCGTCAGCGGCGGGTGATTGCCGAGGAGGCCGCGGACGGGGAATTTCACGATCCCAAAATCACCCCCCTCTTCAATTTGTGATGGCACGGATGAAAGCAGGGAGGCCCGCAAAACTTTCAAATCCGTGTAATCCGTGTAATCCGTGGTTTCTCCAAAAAGAATAATTCCGAAAATAGATTGACATCAGTTAGCTATTATGCTACGGTCCTTCGCATGGGAGGGATATGGCAAATCGAATGCCGGAGCAAGTGGTAAGCCGCCACCACATCCGGTGCAAACGAGCTGCCAGCTTTATCGTTAACGTCCACATTGCGTCAAACCCAGTCAAACCAATCAAGCCCAATCAAGCCTGGTCAAGGCTAGTCGCGTTATTGTTTTGTCGCGTTATTTTTTTGAAAAACGCGCGGTTTGCCTCCAAAATCCCGGCTTGGTGGCTAAAATTGACCCGTTGCCGTTTTACACATGATCACCAGGACCAAATCTGAAGCATTGTTTGCCGAGGCCTTGCGCTACATTCCGGGCGGGGTGAATTCCCCGGTCCGCGCCTTCCGCGCTGTGGGCGGGCAGCCGTTTTTTGTCAATCGCGCCTCCGGCGCCCATGTCTTCGACGTGGATGGAAATGATTACATTGACTATGTGGGGACGTGGGGGCCGGCCATTTTGGGCCATGCCCACCCGAAAATCGTCGCGGCGGTCCGGGCCGCGGCAGAGCAGGGGACCAGCTTCGGCATTCCCAATCCCCTGGAAGTCACCATGGCCCGCTTCTTATGCTCGGCCATCCCCAGCGTGCAAAAAGTGCGGATGTGCAATTCGGGAACCGAGGCCTGCATGTCCGCCATTCGCCTGGCGCGCGGCTTTACCGGACGCGATAAAATCATCAAATTCGACGGCTGTTACCACGGCCATGCCGATTCCCTGCTGGTCAAAGCCGGCTCCGGCGCCCTGACTTTTGGAAACCCCGACAGTGCCGGCGTCCCGCCGGCCTTCACCCAACACACCGTCGTGCTGCCCTTCAACGACATCGAAGCCGTCCGCGCCGCCTTCGCGGCCAATCCCGGCCAGGTCGCGGGGATCATCGTCGAGCCGGTTCCCGGCAACGCCGGCCTCTATTTGCCCAAGCCCGGCTATCTGGAATTTCTGCGCGAGATCACCGCCGCCCACGGCGCCCTGCTCATTTTCGACGAAGTGATGACCGGTTTTCGCCTCGCCTTGGGCGGCGCCCAGGAACTCTTCCGCCTCCAGCCCGATCTGAGTTGTTTTGGCAAAATCATTGGCGGCGGTTTGCCCGTCGGCGCTTTTGGCGGGCGCGCCGAAATCATGGATTGCCTGGCGCCCGCCGGCCCGGTCTATCAGGCCGGCACCCTGAGCGGCAACCCGCTGGCGATGGCTGCGGGCCTGACCGCCCTGGAGGAACTGTCCTCCTCGAACGCTTATGTCAGACTCGAAGCCGCCGGCGCGGCGCTCGAAGCCGGCATGATGGAAGCCGCCCGCGCGGCAAAAATTCCAGTCCAGTTCAACCGCCTCGGCTCCATGTTCTGTGGTTATTTCTGCGAGCAGCCCGTGCAGAACCTGGCCGACGCGATGAAAAGCGATCACGCCCGCTTCGCCAGGTATTTCCACGCCATGCTGGAGCAGGGGGTCTATCTCGCCCCGTCCCAATTTGAAGCCGGTTTTATTTCCCTTGCTCACACATCGTCCGACATCGAAAAAACAATCCGCGCCGCCGCGGCGGCGATGAAAGGCCTGTAATTGCCCGGACGAAAATCTTGCCCGATGGGGCTTTCCTCGTTTATATTGTGGCCGACATGAAAGCTGAAACATTGCGCCGGTTGCTCGAAGCGACTCCCTTCCAGCCGTTCTCCGTCAACCTGGCGGACGGGCGGGAATTAAAAGTTCCCCATCGCGACTTCATCTCTCATTCGCCGAACTATCGAATGTTGACCGTCTGGCATAAGGATGATTCCTGTGATTTTGTGGATTTTATGCTGGTCATCGGCTTTCACCTTCCGCGTCCCTCCCGCAATGGTCAGCGCCGGGGCAAAGGCTCAAAGCCCAAGACATAATGGGCGGGGCGAGACTCCGTCGCGCCGTCACTAGATCGGATTACGGCTCGACGGAGTCTCACCCTGCCATGAAAGCCAACGGTCAACCTTTCCTCTGATTATGCGTATTCTGGCTTTGGATCGTGGCGCCAAGCGCGTCGGCGCGGCCCTCAGCGATGAGACCGCCACCATATCCCAGCCGCTCGAATTCATCCCCGCGGAGCCGCTGGCCGCCTGCCTGGAGCGCATCAAGACAATTGCCCAGGACCGGCAAGTCGGCAAAATCGTGGTCGGCCTTCCGCTCAACATGAACGGCACTCACGGGCCGGCGGCGGATGCGGCCCGGAAATTCGCCGCCGCGGTGGAACAGGCGCTGGGTCTGCCTGTCAAGATGTGGGACGAGCGTTTGACCTCCGTGCAGGCCAACCGCCTCCTCATCGAAGCCGGCATGAGGCGCGCGCAGCGCAAAAAGAAAGTGGACCAAAGCGCCGCCGCCTTTCTGCTGCAAAGCTACCTCGATGCCACCGCCCAGGCCCCGCCCGATCCGCCATGAAATACAAGCTCACCATCGCTTATGACGGCGCCCAATACGCCGGATGGCAGACCCAAAAAACCGGCATCGGCGTCCAACAACGCGTCGAAGAAGCTGTAGAGAAGATTTTCCCCTCCGCCAAACCCGGGCGCCTCCGCGGGTCCAGCCGCACCGACGCCGGCGTCCACGCCCTCGGCATGGTCGCGCATCTGGAAATCCCCGCATGCCGGATGCCCGCCTCCAAGCTGGCCCTGGCCGTCAACGCCCATCTGCCCGCCAATATCCGCGTCATGGCCGCGGCCCGCTGCCGCGGGGATTTCGACGCGCGCTTCGACGCCCGGGGCAAGCAATACCGCTACTTTGTCTGGAACCACGCGGCGATGAATCCGTTGCTCCTCCACCAGGCCTGGCATGTCGCCCGCCCGCTGGATTTGGCGGCGATGCGCGCCGCCGCCAGGTTTTTCCCGGGCCGGCGCGATTTCAAATCTCTCGCCGCCACGCGGAGTTATCAGATGGAATCCACCGTGCGGACCCTGCGCCGCTGCGACATCAAGCGCGCCGGCCCATTGTTGACATTCATCATCGAAGGCGATGGCTTTCTCTACAAAATGTGCCGCGGCATTGTGGGGACACTGGTGCAGGCGGGGCAGGGGAAAATCGCCCCGCAAGCCATCAGGAACATCCTGCGCCGCAAGGACCGTCGCGCCGCCGGCATGACCGCCCCGGCGCATGGATTGGTTTTGTGGAAAGTGTTTTACTAGAAATCCTTCGCCGCGCTTTCGCCCCATGAATGTTGTTCTGGTCGAACCTGAGATCCCGCCCAACACCGGCAACGTGGCCCGCTTGTGCGCGGCCACGGGAACCATGCTCCATTTGATCGAACCCTTTGGCTTCACCCTGGAGAACAAACAACTCAAACGCGCCGGACTGGATTACTGGCATCGTCTGAACTGGCGGCGCTGGCCCAATTGGAGCGCCTTTGAGGAAGAAATCCCCCCCGCCGCCCGGCTCTGGCTCATCGAATCCAACGGCCCGCGGAATTACGCCGCCGTGGCCTATCAGCCGGGCGATTACCTGGTTTTTGGACGCGAAACCGCCGGGCTGCCCAAACCGATCCTCGAGCGGCATCGCGGGGGCTGGCTGCGGATTCCTATGTTTGACAGAGAAGTTCGCTCGTTGAACCTCTCCAATTGCGTGGCCCTGGTGCTCTATGAGGCGTTGCGGCAGCGGGGTTTTCCCGGCGAGGCCAGGGAAGGTGCCGGCGGTTTTGGCTCGTAAAGGGCCGCCGCAAATCCTACAGTTGGCGTTGCGGGCGATTAGCGCAGTGGTAGCGCAGCAGCTTTACACGCTGTTGGTCGGGGGTTCGAATCCCTCATCGCCCACCAGCCATCGCCCGCCGCGCTGCGGCGGGCGATGGCTGCCGCGCCGCAGCCCAAAGGCGAAGGCGGGCGGTCTGGAACTTTGGACCGCCATCTTCCTTGACAACCATCGGGAGGGGATTGAAACAATGAGTATAACAAACATTGTGCGAAATAGTCCCCACCCGGGGGAATCTCAATTCTATGGCTTCTGATGGACTTGCCCCGCTATGGGCTTCTCTTCATCCGCCACCGCGTTGGCTTCACTTTAAACTTTCATCACCACCGCAAACGGTCTTATGCTTCGCGCCACGATGATTTTGGGCCATGCACCATTGATGATTGCCGGACGCGAGTTCCAGTCGCGCCTGTTGCTGGGGACAGGCAAATTTGCCTCCCCGGAGTTGATGCGCGACGCGCTCGACGCCAGCGGGGCGGAAATTGTCACGGTGGCATTGCGGCGCGCGGATCTTTCCGGCAAGCGCGATCCCTTTGCCAACATTCTCGAATTCGTGGATCCCAGAAAATATCTTCTGCTGCCCAATACCAGCGGGGCAATGAATGCCGGCGAAGCGGTGCGGCTGGCCCGCCTGGCCGTCGCGGCGGGACTGCCCAATTGGATCAAACTGGAAATTCATCCCGACCCGCGCTATTTGCTGCCCGATCCGGTGGAGACTTTTGCCGCCGCTGAAATTCTGGTCAAGGAGGGCTTCGTGGTGCTCCCTTACATCAACGCCGACCCGGTGCTGGCCAAACGATTGCAGGACGCGGGCGTGGCCACAGTGATGCCGCTGGGCTCGCCCATCGGCTCCAATCGCGGCCTGGAAACCCGCGGGCAAATTCGCATCATCATCGAGCAAGCCACCGTGCCGGTGGTGGTGGACGCGGGCCTGGGCGCGCCCAGCCACGCCGCCGAAGCCATGGAGATGGGAGCCGATGCCGTTCTGGTCAACACGGCCATCGCGGTGGCCAACGATCCCTGCCGCATGGCCCGCGCTTTCCAGGCCGCCGTCGCCGCCGGTCGCGACGCTTACCAAGCCGGCTTGCCCGCGCCGCAGTCGGACGCCGGCGCAACCAGTCCGCTGACGGCGTTTTTGGAGACCATCCCATGAGCCAACATCCATGAGCTCCATTTTGCCGATTTCACGGGTCCGCAGACTCCTGGCCGCATCCGGGCGCGCCCGGGTGGCGGTGCTGGGTGACGTTATGCTGGACCATTTTCTTTGGGGCAAGGTGGGGCGCATTTCGCCCGAAGCGCCGGTGCCGGTGGTGGAATTCGAGCGGGAAAGCTTTATTCCCGGAGGCGCGGGCAATGTGGCTCGCAATCTGGCGCACTTGCGCGTCGCCACGGAGTTGTTCGGCATCTGCGGGCGGGACGCGGCGGCGCGCCAACTCAGGGGGTTGCTGGCGCGGGACGGCATCGCCTGTTCGGGCATTTTAACCTGCCGCGATCGCGCCACCAGCATCAAGACGCGCATTGTCGCCCACCGCCAGCAAGTCGTGCGCGTGGACCGGGAAACGCGCGGGGATCTGAATGGCAAAACCACGGCGCGCCTGATGGCCCAAATTGCCAAATCGCTCCAGCGCGCCGACGCCCTGATCGTGGGCGATTACGCCAAAGGGGTCATCACGCAACCTTTGCTCGACGGGGTGCGGCGCTTGTGCCGCGCGCGCGGAGTCTGGCTCAGCGCGGACCCCAAGCCCGCCCATCCTTTGGATTGGTCGGGCTTGTCCCTCCTGACGCCCAACCGAAAGGAGGCGTTTGAACTGGCCGGCCGGGCCGATGATGAACTCCGGGCCGCGGAACCTTCCCAGGACGCCGCTCTGCTCCAAGTGGCTGCCAAGCTGCTGACGGAGCTCAAGCCCGCCCTTCTACTCATCACCCTGGGCGAACAGGGCATGCTCCTGTGCCAGCGCCACCAGAAGGCCTTTCACGTCCCAACGGTGGCGCGCGAGGTATTCGATGTTTCCGGCGCGGGTGACACGGTGATCGCATTCTTCACACTGGCCATCGTCGCCGGCGCGTCGCCCATTGAGGCCGCGATTTTTTCCAATCACGCCGCCGGTGTCGTGGTGGGCAAAGTCGGCACCGCCACGGTCGGGCCGGAGGAGTTGCTCGCCAGTTTTCAACGGGAAGGTTGAGGAGATGCGCGCCGGCAAAACCACCGAGGCGGATATTCGCGGCATGAAGGGCCGCCGGCGCATTGCGGCGCTCACGGCCTACGATTTCGCCATGACCAAACTGCTCGACGCGGCGGGAATCCCCTTGATTCTGGTGGGCGATTCGCTCGGAATGGTCGTCCTGGGTTACCCGGACACCACCCATGTGACCCTGGCGGAAATGGAACACCACGTCCGCGCCGCCGCGCGCGCCAAGCCTCAGGCCCTCCTGGCCGCGGACATGCCGTATCAAACTTACCAGTCGCCATCGGCGGCGGTGGAGTCGGCGCGCCTTCTCGTCGCCGCCGGCGCCCAGGCCGTGAAGGCCGAAGGGGGCTGTGCCATCCTGCCGCAAGTGCGCGCCATCTTGGCGGCGGGAATTCCGTTCCTGGGCCATTTGGGAATGCTGCCCCAGAGCGTGCTTGAGGAAAAAGGCTATCATGTGAAAGGCAAAACCGAAGCCGAGCGAAGCGGCCTGCTGGCCGACGCCGCCGCGCTGGCCCAAGCCGGCGCTTTCGGCATTGTTTTGGAATTGGTCACGCCCCCGGTCGCCCGCGAAATCACCCAGAAAAGCCCCATCCCCACCCTTGGCATCGGGGCCGGACCGGATTGCGACGGGGAAATCCTAGTGGTGACCGATTTGCTGGGCACATCCCCAGGCCCCATCCCGCGCCACGTGAAAAAAAACTCGCGGTTGGCGGAACAAATGGGCGCGGCCATTGTTCAATGGCGGTGCAGTGTTGAACAACAATGAGCCCTTTTGTCCATTATGTCTCTTGGGCCTTTCTCGTCCCATCCCACAAATGAAAAAAAGCGCCACAGTATTCGTCGTCGCTGGGTTGTCGCTCTGGCTCTTGTCGCCGACCGGGTGTGAAACCCAGCGCCAGGCGCGGCTGCAGGCCCAACAGGCCTATGTCGCGGGACAGGAACAGGTCTTGGAGCAATCCCGACCCGCGGAGCCTGTGGTGACCGTCCACGGGCCGGTGCGCAATTCCGTCATCCCGTGGACGGAGGATTTGACCCTCGCCAAAGCCATCAATGCCGCCGATTACACCGGTTATCTCCGGCCCCGCTTCATCCGTGTGACCCGCAAAGGGGAAACGACCGAAGTCAAAACCAGCCAACTCCTCAACGGCCAGGACATGCCCCTGCAAGCCGGGGACATTGTGGAAGTGGTCCCTTAAAGAGAATCGCATCGCCTCTGTGCCAAATCTTAATCGTAATCTTAATCTGAATCGTCATCCCCCTCCCCTGCCCTTCCTCTTCCTCAACGCCGCCATCACGGCCGACGGCAAAATTGCTCCCGCCACCGGGCCTTACGTTCCTTTTGGCAGTCGGCGCGATATGCGGCACTTGTTGGAATTGCGCGCCACCGCTGACGCGGTCATGGCCGGCGCCCGCACGGTGGATTCGTTTCCTGTCAACTTGGGGCCGGGACCGTCCCGCTACCGCCGGCTCAGAATCAGGCGCGGCCTGGCGGAGCACAATCTGCGGGTCATTGTCAGCGGAGCGGGCACGATTGATCCTAAGGCTGAAATTTTCCGCCACCGCTTTTCGCCCATCATCATTCTCACGACCGGCCGAATCTCCAACGCCAGACTGCGCCGTCTTCGCGCCGTGGGCGGCGAAGTCAAAATCTGCGGGAGGAAAAAGTTGAATCTGCCTGCCGCCTTGCGCTGGCTGCGAAAAAAATGGGGCGTCCGGCGCCTGCTGTGCGAGGGGGGCGGCGAACTCAACGCCGCGCTCTTCCAGGCCGGACTCGTCAACGAAATCCGCCTGACCATCTGTCCCGCTATTTTTGGCGGCCGCCGCTCCCCCACCCTGTCGGGAGGCGCGGGAGTCCGACACTTGACCCAGGCCTCGCGTTGGCGGCTGGTGTCCATGATAAAGGCGGAAGGAGAGATATTTCTTGTCTATCGCCCAAGCGCCTGAAAGCCAACGACCGCGTTGGAACCTCCCGACTGTGTTGGGGAATCCCGATAAAATCTTTTCTTAAAGTGCGTGAGAAAAACGCACAATGCGTGAAAAATTCTCGGAAATGACCTGTCCATTTCCACCCCGCCTGTGGCCTTCCAGGTTTCCTCTGTGCAATTGCCGGGCAAGACTAACTTGCCGACGGTCCCCTATCGTGGCACGGATTACGCTCAGAGTTTAAACAGATAGAGAGGTTGTTTGGAAATCAAGCGCAGCAAACGCCGAGGAGATGTTAGTCAATGCGGGGAATGAACGGGGGTGGGGACCCAACTCTTGAGGTTCACCAAACTGCCTTCCACCAAACAACCCCTCTATTCGTCATCAAAAACGACGCCCGCGTTGGGACGCTCAACGGAAGAGGCATCGGGCTGAGGGTGCATTTTGCGTCCTCCGCATTTGACAAGGACCACGGGGTTCCCATAAACTTGACTTTTTAAGTTTAAAGCCCGACAGAACAAAAGGCGAATCGTGGCCGCAAAAGACGACTATTTAATAGATTTATTGGTGGACATGGGGCATGTCAGCGCCGAGCAACTTGCCCCGTTGCGCCAGGAAGCCGACGCCCATGCCGAAGGCCTGGTTGATCTGCTCCTTTCCAGAAAGCTCATCACCTCCACCGACCTCGCCCAGGCCAAGGCCGCCCATTTCGGCTACGAATTCATCAACCTCAGCACCCTCCGGCTGCCCGATGACGTCATCAAGTCGGTGCCGCGCCATGTGGCCAAGCGATACCGCGCCGTGCCCGTTTCCAAGCACAACGGCTCCATCGCCGTCGCCCTGGCCGACCCCTCCGACCTGGACGCCATTGACAGCCTTCAGCGCATGGTCAACGCCGAAATCGAATTGCGCGTCGCCACGGATGAGGATATCGAAGCGGCCCTCAACAAATATTACGGCGCGGCGGACGATTCGGTCTCCAGCATGATTCAGGAAATCACGGAGGGCGATGTCGAGGTCTCCACCTCCAAGAAGGACGTCAGTGACGACGGCGCCGTCGTGGATGCCGACGCGCCCATCATCAAGCTGGTCAACACCTTGATTGTGGAAGCTTTCAAGGCCCGCGCTTCGGACATTCATTTGGAACCCCTGGCCAAAACCTTCCGCGTCCGTTACCGCATTGACGGCGCGCTCCATGAAATGAAGAGTCCGCCCAAACGGTTGCAGGCGGCCATCCTGAGCCGGCTCAAAATCCAATCCCAAATGTCCATTGCCGAACACCGCATCCCCCAGGACGGACGCATCCAGACCCAGGTGGCCGGCAAGCTCATTGACCTGCGCGTTTCCTGCATTCCAACCAATCACGGCGAGAGCATCGTCATGCGCATTCTGGACAAGGAAGGGTTGCGGCTGGGCCTGCCGGAATTGGGCTTTTTCACCGACGACCAGCAAACCTTCGAGCGCCTGATCGGACTGCCCGACGGCATTCTCCTGGTCACCGGACCGACCGGTTCGGGCAAGACCACGACGCTTTATTCCTGTTTGAATTTCATCAACCGCCCGGACCGCAAGATCATCACGGTGGAGGACCCGGTGGAGTATTTGCTGGCCGGCATCAACCAGGTGCAAGTCAACGAAACGGTCGGACTGACCTTTGCCATGGCCCTGCGCTCCATGTTGCGCCAGGCGCCCAACGTCATCATGCTGGGGGAAATTCGCGACGTGGAAACCGCTACCATCGCCATCAACGCCTCCCTCACCGGCCACCTGGTCTTCTCCACCCTCCACACCAACGACGCTCCCAGCGCCGTCACCCGCCTGATTGACATCGGCGTCAAGCCCTTCCTGGTGGCCTCCTCCGTCCGCGCCTTGATGGCGCAGCGCCTGGTGCGCAAAGTTTGCAAGCGTTGCGCCGCCCCCTACACCCCCACCGACACCGAATTGCGGGCCTTGAACATGGATGCCTCCCAATTGGCCGGCGCCAACTGCCTGCGCGGCCAAGGCTGCTCCGACTGCAACAAGACCACCTACCGCGGCCGCTTTGGCGTCTTTGAAATCTTCGTCATTGATGATGAAGCCCGCAAATTGATTTATGAGCGCGTGCCCTCTTCCGTCTTGCGCGCCCGCGCCAGGGAAATGGGAATGCGCACCTTGCGCGAAGACGGCGCCCGCAAGGTGCTGGCCGGGTTGACCACCGCCGACGAGGTCATTCGCACGACCGCCGGCGACGCGGATTAAGCGCATGAAAAACTGATTTATGTATTCGATGGCTGATCTATTGCAGTTGGTCGTGCAGGAGGGCGCCTCCGATTTGCACATCCGCTCCTACCTTCCGCCCGTCATCCGGGTGCATGGCATCCTCCATCGCGTGGACGGGCCTCTCCTGCGCCCGGAAGACGCCGAAGAACTGATGCGCAGCATCACCTCCGAAGACCACATCCAGCAAGTCCGCGAAAAGGGCGGCGCCGACTTCGGTTTTGCCTTTGGCGAAGTGGCGCGATTTCGCGTCAGCGTTTTCAAAACCAAGGGGGATTTCGGCGTGGTCTTGCGCCAGATCCCCACCAAGCTTTTGACTCTGGAGGACATCGGCCTGCCCGTGCATACCGTCAACACCCTCCTCTACAAACCGCGCGGCCTGGTGCTGGTCACCGGCCCCACCGGTTCGGGCAAAACCACCACCCTGGCTTCCATGATCAATATCATCAACGAAGAAAGAGAGGACGCCCACATTATCACCGTTGAAGACCCCATCGAGTACTATCACAAACATAAAAAGGCCATCGTCACCCAGCGCGAGGTGGGGGTGGATGTTCCCAGCTTCTCCGAGGCCTTGCGCCGCGCTTTGCGGCAGGATCCGGACGTCATCCTGGTGGGCGAATTGCGCGATCTGGAAACCATGGAAGCGGCCATCACCGCCGCGGAAACCGGCCACTTGGTCTTCGGCACCCTCCACACCACCGGCGCCGCCAAGACCATTGACCGTATTGTCAACGCCTTCCCCATGCAACAACAGGAAACCATTCGCATCCAGCTTTCCACCGTCTTGCAGGCCGTCATTTCCCAATTGCTCCTCCCGCGCTGCGACAAGCCGGGGCGCATCGCCGTCTATGAAATCATGATCAACACTCCGGCCATTGCCGCCCTCATCCGCGACAACAAAACATTCCGCGTTAATTCCGACATCCAAACCGGCGGCAAATACGGCATGGTCACCCTCGACGGCTATCTCATGGAGAAACACATCCAGGGCGTTATTTCCCGCGACGAAGTGATGACCAAGGCCCAGGACGTGGCCACCGTCGTCCAAAAACTGGCGGAATGGGAAGCCGCCCAGGCCGAAGCCGCCGCCAGACAACAAGCGGGAGAAAAAGAATGAGCCCCGATTTCGCCTCCAGCCCGCTCCTGAACCTGGTCCGCGACCAGCACCTTCTGGACGACCTGCAATTGGACGAAGTCAAGGAGGAGCACAACCGCACCGGCAAGCCGATCAGCGAAATCCTGAACGATTTCGACCTTATCAATACCGAGACCCAGCTCCAGATGACTGCCAACTACCTGGGCACCGAAGTCGTCCAAATCTCCAGATTGGAACTCACGCCCGAAATCCTCTCGGCGGTTCCGGCGGACACCGCCCGAAATTACAAATGCCTGCCCATCGCCGTGTTCGAGTCCTCCATTCAACTGGCCCTGGCCGATCCGCTCAATCAAGCCATGGTGGATGAATTGGGCTTTCTACTCCACAAGGAGATCGTCCCCCTCGTGGCCGACGCCAAGGATGTTGAGGCCGCCATCACCCGCTACTACGGCGACGCCCAGAGCAGCGTCAGCGACGTCCTCAAGGAACTGGGTACCGACGAGGAGATGGCGCGCGAACTCGCTGCGGCCAGCGCCGGCGAAGCCGCCGCCGATCTGGCCAATCTGGCCAGCGCCACCCCCATCATCCGTTTCGTCAGCTTGGTTCTTTCCCAAGCCGTTGCCGACCGGGCCAGCGACATCCATTTTGAACCTTTTGAAGATGAATTTAAAATCCGTTACCGCGTGGACGGCGCCCTCTACGAAATGGCCCCGCCGCCCAAACACTTGGCCCTGCCCGTCATCTCCCGGATCAAGGTCATGGCCAATCTGGACATCTCCGAGCGCCGCCTCCCCCAGGACGGACGCATCGCCATCACCGTGAGCGGGCGGAAAATAGATTTGCGCGTCTCCACCCTCCCCACGCAGTTCGGCGAATCCGTCGTCTTGCGCGTGCTGGATCGCGCCGCCGTCAATCTGGATATCAAGACCCTTGGCTTCCCCAAGGCTGTTTTTGATTACGTCAGCAACGCCATTCTTCAGCCCAACGGAATCCTCGTGGTGACGGGGCCGACCGGTTGCGGCAAAACCACCACGCTTTATTCCTGCCTTCATCAAATCAACGTCATTGACTCCAAACTCCTCACCGTGGAGGACCCCGTCGAATACGACATGGAAGGCATCATGCAAGTCGCCGTCAATGAAGCCGTCGGCATGACCTTCGGCCGCGCGTTGCGGGCCTTTCTCCGCCAGGACCCTGACGTCATCATGCTGGGCGAAATGCGCGACCTGGAAACTTCCCAAATCGCCATCCAGGCCTCCCTGACCGGCCATCTGGTCCTGAGCACCCTGCACACCAATGACGCCCCCGGCGCGGTCACTCGTTTGATTGACATGGGCGTGGAACCGTTTTTGATCTCTTCCACCCTCATGGCGGTGCTGGCCCAGCGGTTGGTGCGAACCATTTGCAAAAAATGCCGCACCCCCTTCGAGCCGACCGAAAACCAACTCTCCCTCCTCAACCTCTCGCCCCATGACATCGGCGACAAGGTCTTTTACTACGGCCGGGGTTGCCCCGCCTGCAACGACACCGGTTACAGAGGCCGCCGCGGCATCTTTGAATTGCTCGTCGCCAACGAACCCATCCGCCTGCTCATCAATGATCGCGCTCCCACCGTCGTCGTCCGCCAGAAAGCCGTCGAAATGGGCATGGTCACCTTGCGCGATGACGGCTTGCGTGGCATATTTGATGGTGATACAACTATTGAAGAAGTCGTCAAATACACCTGACCTTTATGCCCAAGTTCAATTATGTGGCCATGGATGCGCGGGGCAAGGAAACCAAAGGCACCCTGGAAGTCGGCAGCCAGAATGAAGCCATCGGCCGCATCCGGGACATGGGGTTCTTCCCCACCAAAGTCGTCGAGGACAAAGGCGGCGGCAAAGCCGCTGACACCGGCGCGAAAAAGCCCGCCAAAAAAACCGGCGGCAAAGCCGCCGGCGGCGCCTTAAACATTCAGATCAAGATCCCCGGCTTGAGTGGCCGGGTCAAATCCAAGGTCCTCTGCACTTTCACCCGGCAACTCTCCACCCTCGTGCAGGCGGGTCTGCCGCTGTTGCGCGGGTTGCGCGTCCTGCAAAAACAGGAAAAAAACGTCACTCTCAAGGAAATTTTGGGCGAACTGGGCACCGCCATCGAAGGCGGCAGCACCTTCTCCGAAGCCC
The DNA here is from genome assembly GCA_049522055.1 of Verrucomicrobiota bacterium. GTDB lineage: Bacteria > Verrucomicrobiota > Verrucomicrobiia > Limisphaerales > Palsa-1400 > JBEKOF01. The sequence continues at coordinate 15,140 of JBEKOF010000078.1, forward strand.
TCGCCCAGCACCCCAAAGTTTTCAACCGCCTCTTTGTCAACATGGTCAAAGCCGGTGAAATCGGCGGCGTCCTGGAAGTGGTTCTCCGAAGACTCTCCGAGTTCATGGAAAAAGCCCAAAAGATCAAAGGCAAGGTCATTGCCGCCATGTTCTATCCCTGCGCCGTCCTGGTCGTCGCCACCGCCATCATGGGCATTCTCATGGTCGTCGTCATTCCCAAGTTCAAGGAAATCTTCGCCGGCGGCCTGGCGGGCAATGCCGAACTGCCGGAATTCACCCAGATCGTCCTCAACATCAGCGATACCATCAAAAACCACATCGGCAGGACGCTGCTCACCATTTTGGCCGTCGTCGTCGTCTTTAACCTCTTGATCCGCACCAAACTCGGCCGCCGCCTTTTCGACAAGTTCAAACTCATCATGCCCGTGCTTGGTCCGGTCGTCAGCAAGGTCGCCATTTCCCGTTTCACCCGCACCCTGGGCACCTTGGTCAGCAGCGGTGTCCCCATTCTTCAAGCTCTGACCATCGTCAAGGAAACCTCCGGCAACGTCATCGTTGCCAAAGCTGTCTCCGAAGTCCATGAAAGCGTCAAAGAAGGCGAAACTATCACCGCCCCGCTGGAAGCCTCCCGCATCTTCCCCCCCATGGTCATCAGCATGGTGGACGTCGGCGAGCAAACCGGCGCCCTCCCTGAAATGTTGATGAAAATCGCCGACAACTACGACGAAGAGGTTGATAACGCCGTGGCCGCCATGACCTCCCTCCTCGAACCCATCATGATTGTTTTTCTGGCCGTCATTGTCGGAAGCATCGTCATCGCTATGTTCTTGCCTCTCATTAAACTCATGGACACGGTCGGCGGCGACGAGGCCACCCAGCATGGCGGCGCGGCCGTGGTGGGGGAGGTCAAGTAATACCATTCCCCCGTTCCCAGGCGCCGCTATCCTCCAGGGACGCCGGGATTGCGCTGGAAGAGCTTGGCGGCCAGTTTGTTGGCTTTTCGACCGGAAATGCGGAGACGCAATCCGTAACGGGCAAAGCGCGGCTGAAAATGGTCGTCGTCGTGCAAGGAATGGATTTCGATTTGCACCTCCTGGAGGCTTTTCGCGTTTCCCAAATAGCGGATGAAAAGAAGGTCGCGCTGGAAGCCGCCGGGAGTCAACCAGGGAAGCAGGGGCGCAATCATTCTGGCGTGGAAATACAGGCATTTGCGGAACGCCCGCTTTTCGAACTCCCCGTCCGGACAGTTGAAGCGTTCGCAGAAAAGCGACCTCAGATCGCGAGCGGATGGCGAATCTGTTTTCAATTAGTAATTGTGACCTGTGATCTCGAAAAAAAAGGCGCCCCACGCAGGACGCCCTCTGAAAACTAACTCTGTTGCGCTGTCAACGTACTCTTCCCAGCGGATTTGTCTGCAAGGGGAATCACGGTTTCGATTGTAGGGCCAAACCTTAACGACCGGCGCGCTCGGTGCAGCCGCGGCGGAAACCAGAGGAGGGAAGCGCAGGATTGATGGGCCGTGCAACTGCTCCTTTCACGGGTTGGCTTTGTTTGCGGCCGTTGGCAGTCCAGGAGCGGTTGCCAGGAGGCGGATTTCGCCTGTCGGCGCGCTTCGTTGGACCGTGGCCGGGAGACGGCCCTGGTAGGCGTTGCGGGTGTCGGTTTTGAACTTGGCTCCCGATTCAGCTAGCTGTCCAGCGGAAACTTGTTCATGGTCTAATTCTCTTTGACCGAGATAATATGGCCCCGAAGCACGGGGCCGCGTTGAGTGGTCTGGATTTCATGCACCGCCACTTCGATGCTTTTGCGTTCGACTTTGCCCCAGTACTTCTCCTTTTCCTCGGGCGACAGGCGATAGGGCAGCGTGCCCCGGTACGCATGTTCCGCCGGGAGGCTCATGTCAATGAGGTCCAGGTCGAAGGATTCTCCGCCCGGCTTCCCCACAACTCCGCGACTACTTCTGGCCTCTGATGCTTTGCCAGCATTCTTTGAAGCTCCGCCGCGTTCGCATAAACAATCCTGTGGCAAAGATCAATTTGTTTTAGCTGTCCCTGCAAATGCCACCCGCGACACTCCTCAATCTGACCCATGAGTTGCATTGCTCTTTCGGTAAGTCTTTCTGGATAGAATATAGATTCAGGGTTTTCCATAAACAGCCGCCGGGATACTTTGTTGT
>JBEKOF010000079.1:0-17262 GCA_049522055.1 Verrucomicrobiota bacterium
CACGGACCCCCGCCGACTTAATTGCCGCCATCGGCCGGGCTCTGGCCAGCGTCACGCCCCAAGACGCCTTGGGCTGGTTTGTCTCATGCGGCTACAGTTTTTGTTGAAACGCTCTAGGGCGTGCTGAGGCGGTAGAAGCGGCCAGCGAGGTTCGTCTGCACTGGTTCGCTGAAATAGAACAAGCCGTTGGTCAGCGTGTTGGTCTGGAGCGGCGCCCAAACCGGGTTGCCCAGGTTGGTGCAGGCCTCCACCACGATGGGGATGTTGGCCGTGCCGGTGATGTTGAAGCCAAATTGATTGGTCTGCACGCCAAAGCTCGCGTCCCCGGTCTGGATCAGCGGGTTCCACAGCAAGGCCGGAACACCGCCCAGAGCGGCACTCCAGCGGTTGGTGTCGGTGAAATAATAGACCGCCGCGCCGCTGTCCATATAAAACACGGAGGAATCGGCGGCGGGAGGGTTGCCCGCGAAATAAACTCCGCTCAGGCCGGTGCACCAGGCGAACGCATCCTCCTCCAAGTTGGTCACGCTGCCGGGAATCATCACGCTGGTCAGGCTGGTGCAGTAGTAGAACGCATCCTCTCCGATGTTGGGGACGCCGTTGCCGATTGTCAGGCTGGCCAGGCCGATGCAGCCCGCGAACGCGTCAAACCCCAGGCTGCTCACGCTGCCGGGAATCGTCACCCCGGCCAGGCTGGCGCAATCCGCGAACGCATCCTCCCCGATGCTGGTGACCGAGCCGGGAATGGTGACGTTGGTCAGGCCGGAGCACTCCAGGAACGCTTCCTCTCCAATGTTGGTCACCGTCCCGGGAATCACCACGTTGGTCAAGTTGGTGAGGGATGCAAACGCACCCTCCGCGATGCTGGTGACGCGCAGGCCATTATTGGTGGCTGGAATGCTCACATCCCCGCCAGGCCCGGAGTAGCCGGTGACGGCAAGCGCGCTGCCATTTGCCGCGAAAGTGAATTGGCCCCGCGCCGCCGGCGCCGCCAACAGCAGCGCGCCTAAAAGGGCCGGCCAGGTGCGGCAAAGCGGGTCGCACTCCTCCACCACCTTGGCGAGGCGGGCGGCAAACTGCCACCATCGCTCTGAGAGTTGCTGGAGCCTCATACCGAAGGTGTTTACATGACAAATGACAAATGCTCAATGACCAATTCTCAATCGTTCCAATCGTTGAAATCCAGTCCAAGACACAACAGCACCCAAGAAAGTGTTATGCGTCGGCGGCGGATTCCTCCGGTTTTCGGGCTTGATTTTTGCCGTCAGAATGGCTAATATCCCCCTTGATGAAACCTAAATTGATTTTGCCCGCGCTTTTCATCTGCGCCGCTGTCTCCGCCTCCGCCCAGGATTGGGCGAAGGCCAAGCTGGAAAAATCCCCCCGCCACGGGGAATGGGTCACGGTGACCAATGGCGCCCGCCCCGTGCAATGCTGGGTCGTCTATCCCGAGGTCAAGGACAAAGCCACGGCGGTGCTGCTGATTCACGAGATTTTCGGCCTGAGCGATTGGGCGCGCACGCTGACGGATGAAGTGGCGGCGGCGGGATACATCGCCATCGCCCCGGACCTGCTCTCGGGCCTGGGGCTAAAAGGCGGCGGCACCAGCGAACTCACCAGCCAGGAAATTGGCCAGGACATCCAGAAATTGCCGGCGGCCCAGATCACCGGCGATCTCAATGCCGCCGCGGATTATGTCAAGGCCCTCCCGGCTGCCAACGGCAAACTGGTGGTGGGCGGCTTTTGCTGGGGTGGAGGCCAGTCCTTTCTTTTTGCCTGCAACCGCGCGGACCTCAAGGCGGCCTTCGTCTTTTACGGCTCGCCTCCCACGACCGCCAACATGGCGAAAATCCAGTGCCCGGTTTATGGCTTTTACGGCGGCAACGATGGGCGGATCACCCTCACAGTCACCAATACCGTGGCCGACATGAAGGCCGCCGGCAAATCTTATGTGCCCGTCGTCTATGACGGGGCGGGGCACGGGTTCATGCGCGCCGGCGAGCCGGAGTTCCCGGAGGCGCTCCCGGCCAACAGGAAAGCTTATGACCAGGCCTGGGAACGCTGGAAGGATTTGCTCAAGAGAAGCAGTTTCATCGAAGTGGATCTTCCCAATCGCAGGGCGGATACCCAATCCCGATGACCAGGCCTGCGTGCCCTGGAAAGATTTGCGGAACAGGATTTAAGCCGAAAGTTTCGGAAAAAACTTGCGCGCCGTGGCGCAGGTGGCGGCGCTGAGCTCCTCGATCGGACATTGCTTCACTTCCGCGGCCACCCGGGCAATTTCGGCCACATAGGCAGGCTCGCAACGCTTGCCCCGATACGGCACCGGCGCCAGATAGGGACAATCGGTTTCCAACATGAACTGATCCAGCGGCGTCGCCGCCAGGGTTTCGCGGACATTGGCGCCGTTTTTGAAGGTGACAATCCCAGTATAGCTGACCAGCGAACCCAGGGCGAGCACCTGGCGCAGCCGCTCCGCCCTCTCCGAGAAGCAGTGGAACACGCCCCGCAGCCCGCCCGCGAAAGGACGCAATTGCGTCAGCGTGTCCTCAAAAGCGTCGCGTTGATGGATGATGCAGTTCAAGGCCAATTCCGCCGCCACCTCCATTTGCTGGCGGAAGATTTCGGCTTGACGCGTTTTGTATGTTGCCAGTTCGCCTGCCTCCTTTGGCGCGCGATGATAATCCAGCCCGGTCTCGCCAATGGCCGCCACTTTGGGATGGGCCGCCAATTCGCGCAGCGCCGCGCGGATGTCGGGCGGGGCCTGGAGCACGTATGAAGGATGCCAGCCCACCGCCGCGAAAACCCCCGGGAACTTTTCCGCCACCGCGATGGCGCGGCGGCTGCTCTCCAGGTCCGTGCCGATGCAAATAATCTTCACGATCCCGGCCCCCTCGGCGCGGGCCACGATCTCCGGCAAGTCGGGCGCCAAATCCGGGTGATCAAGGTGGGCGTGCGTGTCGTAAAAAATCGGCGTCATGTGTCAGTAATCGGGTCGCATCGCGCGGCGCATCGGCAAAAAAACAATCTAGCAGAAGAGCACGGATCGGAATCCGCGGGCGGTCGCCAGCGCCAATTGATCTCTATCCGCCGATACGAAAATATCCGGATTGAGCTGCTCTAAAATGGCAACATGCAACACGTCCGCGCTACGGGCCTTGAGTCGCGCCGCAAACCCCGCGCTGATTTGGTGGGCATCCTTGAGCACTTCATCCCAGTCCACTGCCGCCAACTCAAAGGGGCCGACGCTCAGCAAATGCGAGAAATAGCGCCTCAATGCCTCGATCAATTCCTCCTTCGGCGGGTGCGGTCGCCGACACAAATCCCGCAACGTGTTGATGGTCTCGAACCTGGCCCAATCCGAAATCAAGAAATCTCCGGCTTGATGATGGGCAAACCAAACACGGGCCTTGGCATTAAGCGGATCGGGCTTGTACAGCCAGGAAACTAAAAACGAGGCATCCGGGTAGATGGTCATTGGCGCAGGTCGCGCAGGGCGGCTTGAGCATCGTGCGCCGGAGCGCCTTCACAGAGGCGGTCCAACCGCGCATGAATTTGCCCGGCCGTCAAGCGCACGCGCTTGCGTCGGGTCAACACCAGCGGTTCCTTGCCGTCCTCCAATTGCAACGATTGACCCGGCTTCAAATGGGAAGCCAGGGAGGGGTTGCGAACTAATTCTCTTTTGGATAGCGACTTCATGCTGACAAATATGTCAGCGAACTCCCGCATTGTCAAACTTTGGCCTGGGCGATCTTCAAGCGGTCGGTCGAGCGGAGGCCACGTTCCCCAAGCGCGCCTTCGCTGCCGCTTTCCGTCCGGCCTGAACCTCCCGCGCTTGCAGGACAATGGCGGGCAACGTGCTGGCTAGGATCTTGAGATCCAGAAACAGGGACTGGTTCTCCACATAGGTCAGATCCAATTCCATCATCCTCTCAAAAGTCGTCCGGTTTTTTCCATTCACCTGCCAGAGGCCCGTCAGACCGGGCAGACTTTCGCAACGCCGCCGATGGCGCGGTTGATACATCCCATACTCGTAGGCGGTGCTGGGGCGCGGCCCCACCAGGCTCATTTCTCCGCGCACGATGTTGATGATCTGCGGCAACTCGTCCACCCCCAGAGTGCGGAGCCAGAGGCCGCCTGGAATCAATCGGCAATCGCCGGTGGTGTCCAGCTTCTTCATCGGCCGGTTGGAGGCCATCAAACCATTCAGATGTTCCCGATGGATTGCGGTGTCCGCATGCACCTTCATGGTGCGGAACTTGAGGCAGCGGAAGCTCACCCCCATGTGCCCGACACGCTCCTGCCGAAACACCACCGGACCGGGAGAAACCAGTTTTACCCAAGTGGCGATGAGAACCCCCAACGGCAGCCAAACCGGCGCGGCCACAACCACAAGGGTGCAATCCAATATGCGCTTCCACGACGGCACCCGGCCCCGCGCGATGCGGTCCGAAACACCGTCAATCTTATTCCGGGCGGACTGACTCATGCCGATAGAACTCATACGATTTAACGTTGTGCTCAAATCTGCGCGGCCTCTTGGAAAGTCTCCATGTCCTGTGGGCGTCTCTTGCGAGGAGTTGGAGGCAGATACCACCCCTTCCGCGGCCGGGCGAATTGCGTGGCGATTCCACCGGCCGGCGGGCTGCCTCCTGGTCCCTCCCAAAATCGGATCGAGTCGCGAAGAAATCCATGTGTCCCCATTCCGCGGCTTGCTTGAGTTGAACTTGTCCCAGGCATTGCAGGAGGTCATCGGCTCTCCTGGCCGAGTCGGAATCATCGTGCAATATCATCACGCTGAAGTCCTTCCCAGCCTGGTAAGGCGCGTCATTGGGGGTTTTCAACACCAAGTTCATTCTGTCTAGTTTGGACCCCGTTTGAATGGCGGACAATTGGCAACATGGCCCCACGCGAGAGGGCGATTGCTTTACGCGGCCTAAAGGATTTCCTAGACACCCCTCCCACTTGCGGCCTTCACGATGCCCGGTTCAATCGTCCGCCGCGGTCCCGGCTTCCTGCCATTGCACGGCGAACCGGATCAACTGCGCGGTGCTGGGGAGGTGGAACTTCTGCCGGATGTTGGCGCAATGCACCGCGACGGTTTTGCTGGTGATGTGCAGTTGCCAGGCAATTTCCTTGGCGGACTTGCCCTCGCCGATCAAGTGGAAGATTTCCAACTCGCGGTCGGTGAGAATCTCCATCGGCGACGGGTTCGGACGCGGTTTTCCGGAGAACCGTCTGAGGAGATTCTCGGACACCTCCTTGCTCACATAAACCCGGTTGTCCAACACCTGTCGGATGGCCGCGATCAATTCCTCGGGCGGCTGCTGTTTGGTGATGTAGCCGCTGGCGCCGGCGCGCAGGATGCGTTCGGCGTAGAGCGATTCATCGTGCATGGAGATGGCAAGAATCAGCGTGCCGCAATGGGCCGCCTTGAAATCTTTCACCAATTCCAGGCCGCTTTTCCCGGGCAGGCTGATGTCCAGCAGCACCAGGTCCGGCGCCAGCTTCTGGAAAAGCTCCACCGCCTGAGGGGCGTTCTCGGCTTCACCGCACACCATCAGGTCTGGCTCGCGGTTGATGGTGCCGCGCAGGCCTTCGCGCATCAAGGGATGGTCATCCACGATCAATATCCTCTTTCGCGCCGCCGCCGCGCGGGAGGCGACTGGTTTTGGTTTGGTCATATCATCCCTTCTTCCGCGGGACTTCGCGGAGCGGCTTCAGGGCGCTTTGGCCCGACAGCGGCGCCGTGCAAACGACCGACGCGCCGCCGCCCGCTTGGTTCTCAATCGTCAGCCGCCCGCTTATCATCCCGGCGCGGTAGCGCATGATGCGCAATCCGATGCCTGAGTTTTTCCCCCGCCGGGCCGGCAGGCCCGCGCCATTGTCCCGGACCGACAGAGCGATCCGTTCCGGCGTCCGGGTCAGGCTGATCTCGATGCGTCCGGGTTTGCCGTGCTTCACGGCGTTGCTGACGGCCTCCTGGGCGATCCGGTACAGATGCGTCGCGACGGTGTTGTCGGCGATCCAGACGGGCCGTTTGCACGTGAAACGGCAGGTGATTTGAAACAACGATTTGGTTTGCCTGGCCAATGAATCCAGCGCCACCATCAGGCCGCTGCTTTCCGGTTCCACCGGCTGCAGGCCGCGGGCCAGACTCCGCTCTTGCGCGATGGCTTCATACAACAACTTCGAGATCCTTTTCAATTGCCGGGCTTCCGGACGGGACTTGGCGGCCAGGTCCTTGTGTAACGTGGTGGCCAGGTGGGCCGTTCCCGCCAGAAGCTGGCCCGGCCCGTCATGCAGATCCTGGGCGATGCGCCGGGATTCCCGCTCGCCGGCCTCCAGGATTTCCCCTTCCAATTTGACCCGCTCGGTGATGTCGCGCAAAAAAACTGAGTAATAGAGGAACTCCCCTTCGCTCCAGAACGAAACGGCGTCCACCAACTTATGCCGGATCGTGCCGTCCTTGCATCGGCACGCCATCCGAAAGTTTTGAACCGTCTTTTGGGCCGCCAGCCGCTCCAACAACTCGCGCCCCTCAGAGGGTTCCACGCAGAACTCGGTCAAGGCATGTCCCAGGTAATCTTGCGCCGGGTAGCCAAGCAGGTCCAATTGGGCCTGGTTGGCGCGCAGGATGGCCCCGCCTGCCGACAACCATACCAGGCCGATGGGCGCCTGGTCGAAGAAACTGGCCAGATTGCGTTCGCTGCGGCGCAGGGATTCTTCCGCCTGCTTGCGCTCGGTGATATCGCGGACGATGTTCAGGCAGCCGGTGATTTCGCCTTTGGCGTTGCGGAGCGCCGAGCTGCGGTCGGAAATCCAGTGGGGCCGGCCCTTTTCCAGTGGATGCAAATGGAGTTCCACGTCAGCGCACGGTTCTCCTGCCAGGAGCCGTTCCAGCCGTTCCATCACTCCGTCCGCTTGCAAAAAGGGGAAAACCTCCAAGGGTCGTGTGCCCAGCACTTCCGCCTTGGTCTTGCCTGACAATTCCTCCATGTACGGGTTCCAAACCAGACACCTCAGATCGCGGTCCCGAACAACGATGCCCTCCCTGGCTTCATTGATGATCTGTTGGTTCAACCGGGTGGCGGCGTGCAAGGCCTCTTCTGCCTGGTTGCGCGCCGTGAGTTCGGCAATCGCCGTCAGTGCAAAGGAAATGTCGTCGCTCACCCGGCTCAGAAGGCCCAGTTCATTCTCATCGAAGAAGTGGGGCTGCGGCGCATAGATTTGAAAAGTCCCCGCCACTTTGCCGCCAATCCGAATGGGAAACGAGGCGACATAGCGCAACCCGAATTGCCGCAGCCGGTCGCGCCACGGCATCATGCGCGCGTCACTGTAAGCATCCTCCGTAACCGTCGCGCGGTTTTCGCGGATGGCCGTGCCGGCCGGCCCGCGGCCCTCCGGCACATCCTCCGTCTTCACCCGGATGCCATCCAGATATCCAGTCACGCCAGCCTGCGCCACCGGTTGAACCAATCCATCCGGCGCGACCATCCCAACCCAGGCCAGCTTGAAACCGCCCTTTTCCACGGTGACCCGGCAAACCTCGTCCAGGAGTTTCTGCCGGTCGGGGATGTGGATGATCGCGTGATCAATGCCGCTCAGGATGGCCTGCGTGCGGCTGAGTCGAGCGATTCGTTCTTCCACCCGCTTCCGTTCGGTGTAATCGCCGATGATGCTGATGCAGCCGGTGATTTCGCCTTGGGCGTTGCGGAGGGGTGAGGTCGTGTAGGAAACCCAGCAGGCGCGACCGGTTTGGGGCACATAAAAATGGAATTCCATCAACTGCCGTGTTCCTTCCGCCAGGACCCGTTGAAGATGATCCACAATTCCCACGGCTTTCAAGTAGGGGAAAACCTTCAAGGGGTGTTTGCCAATCACTTCAGCGGCGGACTTGCCCGTCAACTCCTCCATGTGCGGATTCTAAGCCAGAACCCTCAGATCGCGGCCGCGAACCACGATGCCCTCCCTGGCTCCGGCGATGATCTGCCGGTTCAACTCCTTTGCCTCGTGCAACGCGCTTCGCGCTTGCTCCAATTCCAGTTCAATCCGGCGCAGCTCGTCTTTCTGCCTCCCCGGCTCGCTCCGGCGGACTTGCGGTCCATCCGCCCGCTTCTGCGCGTCACCCGCCGCCGTTTTCTTTTTGCTCGCCATAACACCGGATCACATCACGCTTTCTCCGAAGGAACAGAGGCGACTATAACAGGCCGGACCCGCCCGCAAAGGCAATTCTCGAGAACATCCGGAATAATAGGATTGCATCCCGCGCGAAAATCAGCCAAACATGAGCACATGCCAGAAGCTTGTTACCATCCCAGCATTGAGGGCGCCCAGCATGGCGCGAAATCGTTGACGGAATTTTTGGACTATGCCAGGGCCAGCGGCGCGGCCGGCGCGCAGCCCTCCAACTTCATGCTCCAGCAGGGCAAGCGCTTCAAAAGCCCCCAGGAAATCAAGGAGGCCTTTGCCTCCCGGGGCTTGGCGCTCGACGGCATCTCCGCCCACTGCCCGTTTTGGGTGCATACCACCGCCTGGACCAACAGCCTCGCCGTCCGCCCGTTTCTGCCGCCGGAGGTGGCCAAAAAACCGCCCGCCGCCATCGAGCGCTGGAGCGAGGACTATCTGCTGCGCCTGCTGGACCTGGCCGCCGCGCTGGGCGTGCGCATTGTGCCGATGTTTTGGGGCGTGGCTTTTGGCTGGGAACTGGCCACAGGCTATCCGTGGGGCTTTTGGAAAGGCGCCGACTACGACCTCCTGGCCCAAGGCCGCGAACGCTTTGTCAAGAAAACTGCCAGACTCCGCGCCCACGCCCGCAAGCTGGGGATTTACCTCGCCCACGAAATCCATCCCGGCACCGCCGCCATGTGCGCCGATGATTTCAACCTCCTGGTCCAGATTTGCGACGGCGACCCCTGCCTGGCCGTCAACGCCGACCCCTCCCATTGCTGGGAAGGCGAGCATTGGCGGACGCGCTTTCTCAAGGTCGCCCCGCGCATCTATGGTTGCCATGTCAAAAACATGGTCGTCCGCTGCGGCATGCCCTTGCGGATGATGGAGCCGGACTGGCGGAAACGGGGGATGCAATTTGTGGATGTTTCCTCCGGCGATTTGAACCTGGTTCGGTATGCCGAATTGCTGGTGCAGGCCGGTTACCCGCAACGGTACTGCTCGGTCATGGCGGCCAAAACCGCGCCGCTGGTGGTGGAGGCCGAGAGCGCCTATCGCGACCTGGATGCCACCAGCGCCGACGGCATCGCCTTCGTGCGCGACCGCCTTTGCTTTCCCCTGGCGGCCGGCTCGTTTGAAGACGCCATGGGCGAGGTCAAGGGTTAAGGCTTGAGGGCGGGGAAAGTTTGTTGATTTCGTCGGCGTAGCGGGCGGCTTGAGCGTTCTTGCCAAGCTTTTCGGCCAGCGTCCGCATCTTTTGCCACAGGGCCAGGGCCTCGGGGTAGTCGGGCGTGTTTTTTTGGAATTCGTTGTAGAGCTTCAGCGCTTCTGTTTCCTGGCCGGAGGCCACGAGCAGATCGCCCAAGGCCAGCATCAATCGGACCCGGGTTTGCGGCGTGGGATGGAAGGCCAGTGCCTGGCGGAAGGCCTTGATGGCCAGATCCGGTTTGCCGGCCGCCTGCTCCAGATCGGCCAGTTTTTCGCTCAGGATGGCGCTTTGCCGGTCGCCGGCCTCATTTTCCAGAAACTGAATGTACTTCTCCGCCGCCGCCTCCGCGGCCAAATTCACGTCCACCCAGCGCAAATCGGACCACTCGACCAAGGGGCTGTGGCGCCGGATCAGTTCCTCGTGCAGCGCGCGGGGGTCTTTCCCAAACGGGCGATAGAGCGGATCGCCCACCACCGTAGTTTGCCAGCAAACGGCTTGCTGCGCCGCGCAGGCCGCCTCTCCGTAGGTGAATCCCAGGATCAGCCACCGGCTGAAAAACACACCCAGGTCCGGCGTCGCTTGCAGGTAGGGCTCGTCTATGCAGCCCATCGTGGCCGTCGCCCCCAAGGCCAGCAGCGGGCCGCACCAGTTCTGGTTGGTCGTGCGCAACGTGTGCGCGCTGTAGGAATGCAGATGGTAGGCGAACGCCCCCGGCATCATTTCCACCTGCGGACGGGTGAACGGCCCGGAAACATTGCCGTCATACCACCCGGCGTAAAGGGCGATCTGGCTCATCGGAAATCCCGCCGAAAAGGTCTCCGGCCTCTCGTCCACCACCGTCTCAAAACCATAACGCCGCGCCGTCTTCGCCGCCGAGCCAATCCAATCGTCCCCTTCTTTGAGAGCCCCGTTGGTCAAGCCCCGCAGATCAAAGTAGGCCCGGCCCCACAATCCGTTGGTCTCGGCCTCCATCGCTTTATCCACCAGACGCATCGCCACGCCGGCCTCCGGCCCGTCGAGCCGCGCGACGATGAGCACCCCGTTGGTGGGGTTGAGCAACGCCGCATTGGTGGCGGCAAAACAGGGGTTGCGCTGCCAGCCGTCCCGCCGGACCCTTTCGCGGCTCCAGGGCAGGAGCGTCAGTTCCGAATCCACCGCCGCGCCGTTTCTGCCGCGTATTTCCACAGGAATCCTGCTCTCATCCGGTTCGGACAACGCCGCGTCCTCCAAAATCCGCAGAGGCACGCCGTAACACAACACCGCGTAACGAATCCGCGCTTCCTTCAATTCCGTCCGCGGCCGCCCGCTGCCGGGCGGATTGGCCCCCGGCTCGAAGACAAATAGCCTTTCCCTTTCCAGAAAATTCAGCAGCGGCATCTGCAATTCATCCCGGTATTCCTCCCGCGTCATGTTTTCCCCCGTGGGCAGCTCCAGCCCGAGAACCTGCCGGGCGGGCACATGCCGGACAGACGCGTAATGGTCCGCCACCGCGCGGGAGTCGCCCAGACGCGCGTTGAACACCACCACCGCCTCCTCGCCCGGTTCCGCCGCCTGCAGCCTCAGCGCGCAAGCCATCGCCAACAGCCCGCCGTAAAAAAGTCTTCTCATGGTTCAGTCCAGATCCACCCGCAATCCGTCCCAGGCAAAATACACCGTCTCGGGCAATTCCGCCTGCGCGATGTCGTGGTCAAAATCGTGCGTCAAATGGGTGAAAAAAGTCCGCCCCGCCCCGATCCGCCTCGCCGCCGTCAGCGCCTCATCCAGGCTCATATGCGTGGGATGCGGCGCGCGGCGCAGGGCGTCCAGCACCGCCGTTTCCACCCCGCGCGCCTCTTCCACCGCCGCGGGCGGCACTTCCTTGCAATCCGTCAAATACGCCAGCCGCTTCTTGCCTTCCTGCCGGAACAAGTAGCCCGTGCATCCCGAGCGCCCATGCGGCAGCGCCAGCGGCACTATCTCCAAATCGCCCAGGACAAACGGGCCGTTGACCACATGCGGTTCCGGGATCAAATAGCCCTTGGGAGGTGCCTCAGCCGTGAAGGCATACTGGAACGCCCGCCGCAGGTCGTTCAGGGTCTTTTCATTCGCGTAAATCGGCAGCGCCGAGAAGCCGCGCAAATCGCAAATGCGCCGGCAATCATCCAATCCCATGATGTGGTCGGCATGCGCATGGGTGAACAGAACCGCGTCCAGCCAGCGGATGTTTTCGCGCAACATCTGCAGGCGGAACTCCGGCGTGGTGTCTATCACCAGCTTGGTTTGCGCGGTCGCCACGTAAAGCGACGGGCGCATGCGGTGGTTTTTGGGATTGGCCAGGAATTCCGCCGTATAATCCCACCCGATCATCGGCACCCCCTGCGAGGTGCCCGACCCCAAAAATATAAATATAAAAGACATCAGTCCGGAGCAACATTAAGATTGGAAACCCCAAACCGCTACCCCAAAATGACACCCGGAAAGTTTAATCTTTCCACTTCAATCCCCAAACCCTAAATTGCCCGCGCGTGTTAGGAGCATTGCGCATCAAAAATCTGGCGCTGGTCACCGATCTCACCCTGTCCTTGCAGCCGGGCTTTAACGCCATCACCGGCGAAACCGGCGCCGGCAAATCCATCATCATCGGCGCTCTCAATCTCGCCCTGGGCGAACGCGCCGACCGCGCACTCCTCCGCGCCGGCTGCGAGTCTTGCTCGGTGGAGGCCCTTTTTGACGCTGCGGGCTGCGCCGCGCCGCTGGCCAAATTCCTGGACGACAACGGCCTGGAACCTTGCCCCGATGGCCAGCTCATTCTCAAGCGCGTCTTCACCGCCGCCGGCGCCAACCGCCAGTTCATCAACGGCTCCCCCACCACCTTGCAAGTCCTCGCCGCCCTCGGCCGCGAGTTGGTGGACATCCACGGCCCCCACGACCACCAGTCCCTCCTGGATCCGGCCCGCCAACGCGACATCCTCGACGCCTTTGCCGGCCTGGGCGCCTTGCGCGCCAGTTTTGCCGCCCTCGCCGCGCGCGCGGGAGAGTTGGACGCCCGGAAGGCGGCGTTGATCGTGGACGAGCGCGAATATGCGCGCCAACTCGAGCTGCTGCGTTTTCAATGCGCCGAAATTTCCGCCGCGAAACTGGAGCCTCAGGAAGAGTCCCGCCTGGAACAGGATTTTCAGCGCGCCAGCAACGCCGCCCGCCTCCTGGAGCTCAGCCAGGCGGCCCTCCATCTCTTGAGCGGCCAGGACGCTTCCCTGCTCGCTCAGGCCGGCGAATTGGGCCGCAGTTTGCAGGCCCTCCGCCGCATGGACCCGCAGGCCGAAGACCTCGCCCTTTCCCACGACCAGGCCGTCGCCGCGTGGCGCGAGCTCCAGCCGGCCTTGCGACGCTACGCCGAGCGGATTGATCTCGACCCCGCGCGCCTGCGCCAGATGGAGGAACGACTCAATGCCATCCATTCCCTCAAACGCAAATACGGCGGCACGCTCCAAGAGGTGGTCGCCTTTGGCCAGGCGGCGGCCGGAAAACTGCGCGCCCTCGAACAGCGCGAGACGGAGCTGGCCCGCATCAACCAGGAACGGGAAAAATTGGACGCGGAACTGTGGCGCCTGGGGCGGGAATTGTCGGCCCGCCGCCGCAAAGCCGTCCCCGGCCTGGCCGCGGCGGTCATGCGGCAGTTGCGCGATTTGGGCCTTCCACAATGCCGGTTCCAAATCACTGTCAATACTGCGGATTCCCCGCCGGCCCATTCCCCTTCAGGGCTGGACTCCATTGAGTTTGAGTTCGCTCCCAACCCGGGCGAACCGGCGCGCCTCCTGCGCGCCATCGCCTCCTCGGGCGAAATGTCGCGCGTCATGCTCGCTCTGAAAACCGCCCTGGCCGACCAGGACGAAATCCCCGTGCTCGTGTTTGATGAAATTGACGCCAACGTCGGGGGCGAAACCGCCGTGGCCGTGGGCGCCAAGATGCGGCAAATCGCCCGCCGCCATCAGGTCATTTGCATCACCCATCTGCCCGCGGTGGCGGCGGACGCGGCCTCCCATTTTCTCGTCGCCAAGCGCCTCCAGGGCGGCCGGACCGTTTCCGAAATCACGCCCCTGGACCAGCCGGCCCGGGTGCGCGAAATCGCCCGCATGCTCGGCGGCCAGACCGACCCGGCGCGCCGTCACGCCGAGGCCTTGCTGGCACAATCGCGTCCCTAGCCGCCAATGCTATTAATGACTGTTTTTTTCAAGTATTACTTAATGATTCGCCAAATCCGCCGAAATGAGCCACACTTCTTCCCATGAACGCTGAAAACACCAGCCGAAAGGCCGATCATGCCATCCACAAAGTCTTCCTCGACCTTTGGTCGCCGCGGGCCTTTTCGGGGGATGAGATTTCCCAGGAAGACCTCATGCGGCTTTTCGAGGCGGCGCGCTGGGCGCCCTCGTGCTATAATCACCAGCCGTGCCGCATCCTCTACGCGCGGCGCCAGACCAAACCCTGGACCCTCTTTCTCAATTTGCTGGTCGAAGCCAACAAGGTCTGGGCCAAAGAAGCCGCCGCCCTCCTGGTCTTCGTTTCAAAAACCACCCTGGACCGCGATGGCAAACCCAGCCGGACCTATGCCTTCGACACCGGCGCCGCGTGGGAGAACCTCGCCCTCCAAGCCTGCCTGATGGGGTTGATCACCCACGAAATGCAGGGGTTTGATTACGCGCGCGCCAAAACCGACCTGGGCGTTCCCGACGGCTATGAAGTGCAGGCCATGGTGGCCGTCGGAAAACAGGGCAGGAAGGAAAACCTCCCGCCGGAGTTGCGGGAACGCGAAGCGCCGACCGACCGCCGCAAACTCGCCGAAACCGTTTTCGAGGGCCGCTTCAAATCAGTCCCGGACTTAAGCCCCGATTATCCGTTGTAGCGTTGCGCGACTATCGCGCGGAAGTTCCTCACCAGCTTGGCGCGCGCCCTCGCCATGCTCACTCCGTCAATCACCGCCCCGATCCAAAACCAGATCCCAATCACAACGGCAATGCCGCCCTCGCTCACCGAAACGTTGGAATTGCTGCAAAGATAAATGAAGAGCAAGCCGGCCAGCCAAGGCAGACCGATCACCTGCCCCAGCGTCGCCAGCACCGACCGCGGATGTTTCCTGGCTTTTAGGCCCTTCCACATCCCTACCCAACTCAGCGCCACACTGTCCAGCCAGAGCATCATCGCGCCTCCCAGAAAAAGCGTGGTTAGGTTGACCACTTCGTGCTTGTCTCGCATATTCGTGATCAACACACCGGTCAGCACATTGGTCACGCAGAGCATCCAAATGGAAAATCGGAATTGCCTCCGCAGCGCATCCCTCTGTCCCGCCACAATCGCCTCCACCGAAAGCGGAGTCACCATCAGTAATTCCAGCGCCCCGCTCTGCCGGTCCTGGTGGAAGCGTCTTCCGCTTTCTGACGCCATCAAGACCTTGGCCGCCAAATGCATCCCGAAAACCAATACAAGCAGCATGGAGGGGAGAAACCACTGGCGTTTCAACATTGCCGCGCACACAACCCACATCAGAAACAGCGCAACCACCACCCGGTTCAGCGCGGATTGCCCCGCCCCCTCACTCATCGCAAGCCAATGGAACGGGTTGCCATTCTCCAACGCGGCACGCCGCCGGCTTCTTTGGCCCCTGCCGAAAAATCCAAACCGGACGCTTTTCCGCCGGGCGTCGCCGGAGGCTGTTCTCTGCCACGAGCGCGGCAGCATCACGCTCGCCGCGACGATGCACCCGGTCCCCAGCAACGCGATCACGCTCATGGATCCCCAAAACTCCTGCGGGCCGGAGCTTGCATGATATTCAGAATCCATTCCCTTGTAGTAGGCGTAGGCCGGGTTGGGCCACAACAACACCTTGTCCGGCAAACGGCCGTGGAAAAACAGCGATTGCAACGCCCATAACAACGGCAGAATCCCGGCGATCATCACCAGGATCGCCAAGGTCCCGGCCATGGCCTGTCTTCCTTCGCGGCTGGCCGCCGAGACAAACATCCCCACGCTCAGTGATAAACAAAGCGTGTCAACAAACACCAGCGCCGTCCGCCAAAACTCCCCGCCGCTCACTCCGCCGATCAACAGCGGCAATGCCAGCACCGGAAAGATGGCCAGCAATCCAAAAAAAACATGCACGGAATTGGCCGCCAGCTTGCCCAGCACCACATCGTACCCTTTCAGATCGGTTAGAAAGAGCAGCCCCAGCGTGCCTTCGCGCTTTTCCACCGACAGACTGTCCGCCGTGCTGAAAACTCCGGCCAGCAGGCAAAACCCCAGCGTCAGGATGCCCAAAAAGTTGAAAAGGTCCCGGCCCAATTCCGACGTCGGTCCCTGGTCGTTCAGCCAAAGTAACAGAAAAACAGCCACCGCCACCGCTCCGGCCGTAAAGCGCGTCCAGTAAGTGGCGGCTCGTCTGGCGGCCACCCCCAATTCGCGTCCAACAATGGGCAATACGGTCATCGCGTCGCCTGAACTTTGAACTTTAATCGGCCAATCTCCAACCCTAAACTCCGCCCATGGGTAATTCTTTCGGACTCCTGTTTCGCATCACCACCTGGGGCGAGTCTCATGGCGGCGGCGTCGGCGTCGTGCTCGATGGCTGCCCCCCTCGATTGCCTTTGACCGAGGCCGACATTCAGCCCGACCTGGACCGCCGCCGCCCGGGCCAATCCTCCATTGTCACCCCGCGCCAGGAAAGCGACCGCGTGGAGATTCTTTCTGGCACCTTTGAGGGCAAAACCCTCGGCACCCCCATTGCCTTATGGGTCCAGAATGAAGACGCCCGGCCCGACGCCTACAGCGAAATGGCCGCAAAATTCCGCCCTTCCCACGCCGATTATACCTACCAGGCCAAATTCGGCATCCGCAACTGGCAGGGCGGGGGCCGCTCCAGCGCCCGCGAAACCATCGGGCGCGTCGCCGCGGGCGCCGTCGCGCGCAAGATTTTGCGCCAACAATTCAACGTTGCCATCATCGCCTACGTCAAACAGGTCCAGCGCATCCAGGCCGCTGTGGACCCGCAAAAGGTCACCCAGCGCCAGGTCGAATCCAGCATCGTCCGCTGCCCCGATCCCGCCGCCGCCTCCAAAATGATCCGGCTGATCGAAAAAATGCGCCGCGCCGGCGACAGCGTCGGCGGGATCATTGAGTGTGTCGCGCGCGGTGTGCCGCCCGGCTGGGGCGAACCGGTCTTCGACCGCCTGGAAGCCGACTTGGGCAAGGCCATGTTGAGTTTGCCCGCCTCCAAGGGCTTTGAGGTCGGCTCCGGCTTTGGCGGGATTCTCATGACCGGCCTCCAGCACAATGATCCCTTTCGCATCAAGGCTGGCAAAGTGCGGACGACCACCAACAATTCCGGCGGCATCCAGGGCGGCATTTCCAACGGCGAAAACATTGTCTTCCGCGTCGCCTTCAAGCCCGTGGCCACCGTCATGCGCGAACAGGATACCGTGGATGTCCATTTCAAAAACACCACCCTCAAGGGCCGCGGCCGCCACGATCCCTGTGTCCTGCCCCGCGCCGTGCCCATGGTCGAAGCCATGGCCGCCCTGGTCCTGGTGGACCACGCCCTCCGCCAGCGCGCCCAATGCGGCTGAGTTGCTTGTTGATTGAGCCTCGCCGACGCAGGCAACCAGCCAGGCGCGGTCTCCCTTCAGCCGGGCACGACGCTTGAACACACCTTGCCCTCTGATACGGTTTCCAGAGTTATTCATCCGGCGGCGAGGAGAGCCCGTGGAAGCTCCCCGCAGCCGACGGTGAATAACCTGAATTCGACCTAAAAAATGCTCACTACGGTTTGCAGGAGGCTATCCGGGGCGTAGATTCCGCCTGATTTCACAGGTTTTTTTAACGGTGTGGTTCTTGGAAAAAAAGAGTTGCGTGCT
>JBEKOF010000080.1:0-17241 GCA_049522055.1 Verrucomicrobiota bacterium
TGCCCTCGCCACGGTCGTAGGAAACAAGGATTCGTTCACGGAGATCCAAAGAAAGCGTTCGCATGGACAGACCATACCACACTCCTCTAAAATGGCTACACTATTTATTGAAATGCTCTAAAATCTGGAATCCGGCAATCAACCGGGCGGGAGACCTGATCCGGCGCTATTCCGCCGCGAAGACGCGGAAGGAGTGGGCTGGAACCGGGACCTCGAAGAGAGCGCCGCCGTTTCCGGCAACCCCGCCGCGACCTCCGCGGCCAAACCCGCCCCCGCCGCCGCCTTGAGAGGGGGAAATCCTGTTGTTGGTGAGAAGATCGCGCAAGGCCGACGCGCGGACCACGGAGACGCGGGTGGTCACCGGCTGCGACTGGAAATTCTGGACAATGAAGGTGTGGTTGTCGTAGGCAAAGAGGCTGACGTGGTCGGAAGCGTCAAGACTGACGAAGAGGTCGCGGCCCAGGAGGTTGCGAAGCTGGGCGAGCACGCTTTGAGGGAGGCGGTAAAGGTCCGCGAAATCATCCGGGAGCGCCAGGGCATAGAAGTTGCCCCGGCCGTAGGCGGCGCGGACGAGCATCGGATAGCCGGAATCGGCGGTGCTGAATTCCATGGACGTCCAGGTATCGTTTTCAAAATGCCGCATTTGCGGCAGGAGCATGTTGAGGCTTGGAGGCGGCGGCGCCCCGGTGGCGTCTGCGCCGCGACCACGGCCTCCTCCAAAACCGGCGCGACCACCGCCAAAGCCGGTGGCGAGCACGCGATGGCCGGTGACTTCGATCTCGGCAATGTCCTGGAAGCCTTTGTCGCCGAGGGCCTCTATTAATCCCGTGGTGGCGATGGCCTGGCCGCCGTTCTGCACAAATTTTTTGGTCTTGGCCACCAAATCGGGGTCGTATTTGGAAGCCGCGGTGAGCAGGATGGTCGAAGCGTTGGTGGGGAAATCCGGCACCAGATCAATGGGAACGCCCACCATGCCGAGGTAATCGGGCAGATAGGCCTCGCCGACGGAGTTGCAGGGCTTGTAGGTGGGAACGCCGATGGGCTGGCCCAATTGGCCGAGAAAGCGATCCAGGATCTCGGCGCAATAGCCCCCCGTTCGGGCCACCATGTCCGGGGTGTAAGTCGAGCCGTCCGCCTGGGGGATGGGCGCCATCAGATTGGCGAGGATGGCATTGGTGTCCGGTTCGGCCGCCCCACCGCCGCCGCCGCTGTTTCCACCGCGTCCGCCACGTCCGCCGCGTCCGCCCAGGCCTTGCATGATTTGCTGGGAGTTGAAGAGCATGATTTCCGGCACCCTGGCAAAAAGAGTGTCCCAGAACTGTTCGGCGTAGCGCGCGTCGCCGCCGCCATCAATCCAGCCGCCCTGGTTGGCGCCGGGCTTGATGCGGTTGAAATACTCGGTTTGGAGGTAGCTTTGGTAGGACTGGAGGCGCTGGCCGCCCTCGGCGTTGCGCGTTTCGGTGCCGGTGTAAATGGCGTCAAAAAGTTTCGGCTCGACCGCCAGATCGTAACCCAGGCCCTGGAAGCTCTCGTACCAGTTGGGATATTTGATGATGATGCGGACATTGGGATTCACAGCCTTGGCGGGGGCGATGATCAGGTTTTTGGAAACCTCATCCATCAACTCCGTGCGGAATTGCGTCCAACTCTTGCTGCCCTTGGCCTGGATGGCGTCATCGCCCTTGTTGTTTGAAAAATAGAAGTCGTCCAGGATGATCTCGTCGAAGTGTCGGGCCGTGAACTCAGACATGGACTTGATCTTGTCGCGATCCGCCGGAGCGCTGTAGTCGTAGGATTGAAAGCCGTTGCCTTCCTGCACGGTCAGGCCCAGGCCGCCGGAAGTCTTGATGCCGCGGTCATTGAAGAATTTTTTCAACGTTTCCACGTCGGAGGCGGTGGCCAGTTCGGCGTTGCGGGTGGTTTCCAAATAAACCTTGTCCACCTTGACCTGTTTTTCGAGCTTGGCCCATTGGTTGGAAAAGCGCGCGAGGTCGCCGGGGATGGAGTGGACCTCCTGGTATCGGAAATAGACACACACACTGAGGTTGGTGTAACCTCCGGCGCGCGCCGGTGCCACGGAAGCCACCGCGGCCAGCAGGGCAAGCCCGCCGGCGAATTTCGCCAGACGGCCGGCGGCGGGAATTAGTGGAGAGACAGCTTGTCTTTTCATTTGGTGGCCGATCAATAGGTTCCTAGGGTAACGCGCAGTGTTTCAGGCGCGGTGCCAAAGGGCATGGCGCGGTCCGTCTCGTCCCCGTTGAGGAAGCGCAGGACATGGAAAGCGGAAGCCGCCGAGTAGGGCTTCGCGCCTGCGGAAGAGTTGGCGGTCCTTTCCAGGGGCGCCGCCTCCTCAACGCGGATAAAGTCGCGATGCGCTCCGGAGGCCGGCTGGAATTCGATGGTGCAAGAGCTGCCGGTGATGAAGAATTGATTTTCGCTTATTTGCGCAACCAGGGCGCGTCCCGTCGGCGCGGGCGGAGGGGCTGCTCCAGCATCCATCGTATTCGTTGCGGCGGGGTTTGCCGCCGCCGCTCCACGCTCGCCGCGCCCTCCCCTGCCGCCACGTCCACCGCCGGCTCCGGTAAAGTTGATGATCGCGCTCCACTGCCCAAAGTCGAGGGTGGCGGTCGTTTGGCCTGTCTCCTCTTCCACCGCCTTGACTTTGCCTTCGAAATTGAGCCGGGCCACCTCGCGCATGATCGGTTCGAGCATCCGGTAATTCATCCCGACTGGCGCGAGCGACTCCGGCGTTGCGCGCGTGTAGTCAAGGCCGAAGGGCGACCAGCCGATGGTTCCGCGTCCCAGCGCGGCAAAGCACATCCGGGAAGCGTTGCCGGTACCGCCGGTCTCCGGGACGAAGAGGGGGTTGTCGGGCCGCGAATAATGGTCCAGCACGGCGAGATATTTGACGCTGTCGTTCATATAAATGTCGGGCGCGAGAATATCAATGGCGGGAGCGGCGGCCTTCCAAATGTCCAGCACATTGTCAGTGGCGCCGCCGCTTTCGTAGGTGCCGGCGCGGGGATTGCTGAGAGGATCGCGCAAGGCGGCGTTGACGTACATGGGCAACGGGTATTGGGCCTTGCCGGCCGCGGCGACCTGGCCGATGTAGTGGGCCACACTATAGGCCTGAAAATACTCATCGGCGTTGTCGCCGAAAACCTCCCGCCAATTTCCGGCGGCGCTGGCGGCCCCGTTTCTGCCGCCCAACGCCTTCAAGAACTCTGCCGGCACCGGCCCGGCAATCGCTTTTTCCGCCTCCGGTGAATAGTCGCGGATGCTGCCCCATGCTCCCGGCTCATTTTCAACCTGGATCATGATGACGGTGTGTTGGGGATCGGCAGCCTTGAGGTGGCGCATCAGGGCGCTGAAGGCTTTCATGTCGGCCTGCATGGCAGCCTCCGCGAGAGGCGACGGGGAATCCACGCTGCGGCCGCGATTGCCCATGATGTGGGTGTAGAGATTGGTCTGGCTTTTGGTCCAGAGGGGCATGTAGTGCGGGCTGCCATTCTTCCAGGTGCCGAACCAGAGGAGGACCAGACGCACATTGTGTTCCCGGGCCTGCTTTAGGATCAAGTCAACAACCGAAGTGTCGAAGCGGCCCTGCTCCGGCTCGAATTGCTCCCAATAGACCGGGATTTCCAAGGTGTTGGCGTGGAGATCATCAATGGCCCCAAAAACTTTGGGGAGCAGGTCCGGCCACGCGCTGGAATTGTGGCACTGCGCGCCCAGCATCAGGAAGGGCGCGCCGTCCACAAAGAGGGCATGGCGACCATTTTCGGTGACGACCTGAGGCATTGGGTTTGAAGCCCCCTGCGCAGGGGTTTGATGGCTGAAAAGGGCCAGGCCAAGAGCGGCCCAGGCTGCGGCGCCAAGCCGGCCGCATAAGCGTTTGCTGGTTTCTGTTTTCATATTAGTTTGGCTCGTTGTATTTGCTAGTTGGCGATGTCGCCGTAGAAAATTCCTCGTCCATTGGTGCCGACATACACACGTCCATAAATGCGCGGGTCGCCCAAGATGCATTCGAATCGGTTGCCCCATTGGTGCTGCGCATCGTTGATGCGGACCCAGGTGGCGCCCTGGTCATCGGAACGGTAAAGCCCCGCTTCCGCACCGCCGCTTTGATCACCATTGGCCACATAAATGGCGGGATAGTCCTTGCCCGGCGCAGCCTTCCCAAAGCTCAAATGACCAATGGGCGGGTGGTTGGGGATTTCCTTGAAGTTTTGGCCGCCATCGCTGGAATGGTAAAGCGCCCGTCCAACAACCCAAAGGTCTGCCTCTCTGCCACCCACGGCGACCAATTGCCCGGCCCCGCCTCCACCGCCGCGCCCGCCACGCCCGCCGCCGCCGCCGCCAAATCCGGCGGCAGGCAGGCCGGTGACTTGGTAGCTGTTGGTGAAGGTTGCCCCGCCGTCGGTGCTCAGATACATCCGATGCTCCGCCGCGTCCAAAGCGTAAAACTTGGCCGGGTTGGAGCGGTCGGCAATCGGGCTGACGCCAGAAGGCAGCCCTGTGACATCCTTCCACGTCGCGCCGTGGTCGGTGGAAATTCGCGGGGTTCCACCCGTGCTCATGAAAACCGACCCATCCGCCGACAGAATGACCCGGGAGCCTCCTCCCCCGCCGCCACCGCCCCGCCTGCCGCCATCGGCAACGGCGCCGCTGATGGTGAAGGGCTTCCAATTATGTCCGCCGTCCAATGAGTACGCCATCGTGCCCTCATAGGGAGGGTGAAACGGACGGCTACCCGTCCGCACAACGACGCTGGGATTCTTCTCGGCGAAATCCAACCAGCCGGTGTTGGCGAACAACGGGTGGGCATTCGGCCCTTGGGGGGGACTGACGTCCAGGTCGTCATGGGTGAAGCCGCTAATATCCCCGAAGCCGCTGATCAGATGCGCGCCGGCGGTCGGACTGATGAGGCAGAGAATGGCGGTTTCCTCAATCCCGTCCGCCCAAATCCCCCAATGAGTGTCTCCGCCGGAATCGGCGTTATTGATGTCGGTCGTATTCCAGATCGTTGCGCCGGTGGTATAGCAGACGTGCTTGGAATCGAATGGATCAATGGCCAGCGCAGTAATCCACCAACCCACCGAGGCCTGGGGATTCTTCACGGTGGCATCATACGCTCCCGCCCACGGCACGTAGGGCGAAGCGGATGAATCGCGGTGGGATTTTGGGGTGAGGTCATTCCAAGTTTTGCCTCCGTCGGTGGTCCGGTAAATGCGCTCGTCGTCCTCCCCGCCCGGAATCTTCCGGTTCATTGAAGCCACCACCACTGTGCCCGGATGCTGGCGATCAATCCCAATTCCCCCGTAGCCGCCCGGATACCGGTTTGGATCCTTCACCGGGGTAATGTCCGTCCATGTGCCGTCCTGGGGATTGAGTTTCCAAACCGCCCCGTTGGTCACCGTCGTGCCCGGATAGGCGGCAGTATCATAGACCACGTAGAGCATGCCCTGCGCATCGAAGGCCGCATGAAAGGCGACAAAATCCGCGGGCTGACCAGGAACGGGCTGCCAGGTTTGACCCGCGTCGGCGCTGCGGAACAGGTGGTTTTTCCCGCGTTCTGTCGAGCCGACGTAAATCTTTTGAGTCGGATGGCCGCGGGTCCCGGTGCCGGGGTCGAAGACGACGAAGCTCAACCCCGCGCCTCCGGCTCTGCCGCCGCCAGCGCCACGACCGCGCCGCGCGCCTTCGGCCGCGTCCCCAGGAGCCGCCGCCCTGGCGCCCGCTTCGGCGCGCGGACTGGCGGCATTGGTGGCCGCGGGCGCCGGGGCCGGCGGGAAGCCATCCACCTTATTCCAGGTCAGCGCCGCATCTTTGCTCATCCAAAGGCCGGCGGAGCGGGAACCAAAATAAAGAATGTCGTTGTCGTTCGGATCAATGGCCAGGCGTTCGCCAACTCCCCGTCCCGACGAATTGCCTCCCATCTGAAATGGGACATTGACGACCTGAAAAGTCTTGCCCTGGTCCATCGAGCGCAGGATCGCCGCCTGGCCGGGACCCATTCCCGCGGCGATATAGACGCGCTGCGGGTCAATGGGATCGGTGGCGATGCTTTCCGAGCCGTGGAAATTGCCGACGCCGCACCAGTCGGTCAGGGGAATCCATTTTTTGGCGGCGTTGTCCCATTTGTAGGAACTGCCGATATCGGTGCGGATGTAGGCCAGGCCCGGCTGGGTGGGGTTGAAGACAAACCCCGGGATGTAGCCGCCGCCCTTGACGGTGACATTCTTCCAGGTGTAGGCCTGGGAAGCGGAGAGGCTGGATTGCCCAAGGACAGAAGCCGGCATCAAGGCGACGCACAGGGCGGCCAGCAAGATTCTCGGCGGAAACAGCGGGTTGATGCTCATAATTGCCCTGATGATTGCCCGGTGAATCCGCGGCAGCCGCCGATGAAAGGAAGCGTCATGATTGCCGGGTTCATGGGGCAAATCCTAAGTCGCGGCGCCGCAATGTCAAGCTTGCGTGGCGGCCTCCATTTCCAGTTTCCGAGTTGTTGGCGCGCGTTCCTGCTTGCAGTCCGTAAGTCCATCACCTACTTTCAAACTGGCGCCGCGACACCAGTTATATGGATAAACAGACGCAAACCACTTTTGCCAAGAGCTGGATTAAAGGCGCGGTAAAATTCCAGGCCTGGGCAACGGGGCTGCGCCGCGCGGCGGCGGCTGGCCTGCTGCTGGCCGCGCCGTTGCTTTCGGCCCATCCGATTTCGCTGATCTCCTGCCAGGCCCTGGTTCAGCGCGACCGGTTGGAAATGAAGATTGCCGTGATGCCGGAGGATTTTCTGCCCATTTACGGCATTTATGTCAACGCGCAATCACGCGTCGCCACGTCGGACATCACCAACTCCGCGATGAAGCATCAGAAGTATTTGCTCGACGACTTGATCATCCGCGACGCGGCGGGCAACCGGCTCGAAGGCAAGGTGGTGAAAATGGAAGTGCCGGAGCTGCCGGCGGAGGGGCTGCCGGTGACCGATTTGATGTCCACGACCATCGTTTATACGCTGGAATATCCGCTGGACCGGCCGCCAACGGCTCTGACGTTCCAGCAACATTTCGGCGGCAATTCGGCGGTGATCCCCGCCATTGTGGATTTGGTGGTCACGCGCGCAGGGCTGCCCGCCGAGCCGCCGGTGCGCATCCCGGGCGAGGAAGATGTCGTGACGGTGGCGTTTGATTGGAATGAAACTTCGCGGCCGGTGGCGGCCGGTGACGCGGAGGAGAAGGCGCGGGAGGAGGAGAGGCAGCGGCGGAACATGGGCATAACCAGCTATTCGGCGACCTACACCTTCATCTATATCCAGAACGAGGAGGTCCGCGTGGAAATCCTCATGCCGCTGCTCACGCTGGAAACGTGGCAGCCGGTCGCGCGCGCCAACCCGGATTTCATCGAGGTTTCCGAGCAGGCCGCGGCGCGGGCGGGGCTGGAAACGTTTTTTACCGGACAAAACGAAATGAAAATAGACGGGGTGGTGGTGAAGCCGAAGCTGGACCGGCTGGATTTTTACGGAGTGGATTTCAAGGATTTCGCCATGAGCGCCCAGCCGCAGCGGCTGAGCGCGTGGACGGCGCGCGTGGGAGCGATGCTGACCTATTCCACCAAGGGCGCGCCGGGCCACGTCGAATTGAAGTGGACGCTGTTCAACGACCAAACGCTCGCGGCTCCCGCGGTGGTTTTTGCCTATGACAAGGGGGCGCGGTTCACGTTCTATCCGCTCAACCCGGTTTTCAAATGGGACAATCCCGGCGCGCCGCCGCTGCCGGCGGTGACCGCCATCTCCACGGGGGAGAAATCGCGCGAGGCGGTCGCCGCCTCGCTCCTGCGCAATGTCTATCGCGCGTTCGACTATCACAGCGAGTCGGACATTTACGACGCGCTGGCGCGCAGTGTGCAGGGGGATTTGCTGGCCGATTTGTATTTGAAAATCAAACAGGGGCTGATCATGCAGGAGCAGGGCGGCGCCGTCGCCCGTGTGCAAGAGGTCAAAGTCATCCAGACCGAGCCGGCGGAGAGCAAGAGCAAAAGCGGCTTCGCCGAGCGCCTGACCTGGCAGGTGGAGGGAACGGTGGAGCACTGGGGTCACATCCACTCGCGTGTGAACGAATATTCGGCCGATTTTGAGATTGAACCCGCCGGCGGCGCGTGGAAAATCACCGCCATGAGCGTCTCCCGACAGAGCCAGGTGAAAAGCGCGGTGCTGGTGCGACAATTATAACCGCCATTCCCGATCTGGAATTTCAATTCCCGCGGAGTGATTTCCGGCCCGCCACTCCCCCGCCCAAGATCGCCGCCGCGGAGCGCGCGCAGTGAACCGGTTTCCAGCGCGGCTGTTCAGGGCGCGCCCCCGATCACGATGAAACGGGTTTCGTGATTGGCCAGCGTCAGCGGCACCGCCACTCTGCCCGTCGCCGGCCCGACGCCCGCCAGCGGTTGAATCGTCCCGGTATTCGCGTCCCAGACGTGAACGGGACCCTTGCCTGCGAGGGTGGCGGTGCGCGTCTGCGTCTCGGTGGATTCGTTGAAGAAGAAATACACGTCCCCATCCTTGTAATAGCGGTGGATGTATTTGATCGGAGGACAGGGGGTGTCCAGTTTCACGTCCGGGGGCGGCAGCGCGGCGACGACGCGGTCAGTGATTTCCGCGGACGGCTCCAGCGTGGCAAAGCTCAAGTCCGGCGGCCCACCGGCATTGAGGAAAGTGCGGTCCACCACCATCGTCGGGGTCCGGCCCACGAAGACGACCCTGCCGCCGGCGTCGGCAAAGGCGCGCAGGCGCTCCAGCACCGCTTTGGTGATGACGGTGGAGGTCGGGTAAACCACGCCCCGATAGATTTGCCCGCTCAGGTTTTTCAAGGTGCCTTCGTTGAGGGTGAGGACGGAGGCCAGTTCATCCGAGTCAATGTGATCGAAGTCAATCTGATGCTCCAGCAATTGGGTCACCAACTTGAGAGTCATGTCGTCGGATTCCTTGTCATTCATCCACATGCTGTCGGTCGGGTGAAGATAGACGACCTGAGCCGCCGGCCGCCCCATGGCCAGGAGGTATTGGGCGCGGCTGACATAGTGGCCGATTTCCGAGCCTCCGGCGCTGTTCATGCCGCGGACATTGTTGAAGTTGACTCCACGAACCAGGTTGTAGTCAGCGACATACTTGCCGTCCGCGCCCGTCCCGCCCCCCTCTTCCTCCCAGGCTTGGGGACGGCCATTGACGTGGGCGGCCGAGGCGGCGATCTTGGGGAAATCGGCGACAATGCCCGGCCGGATCTGGTTGAGATTATCAATGCCGGGGACGCCGACATAGCGCATGTCGCGCCAGAAGGAGCCTTCGTTTTTGATCATATCTCCGCCCCCTCCCATCATCGTCTCTTCGTGATTGAGATGGACGCAGAATTCCATGTTGCGCGCCGTACACCAGTCTTCCATGTGCTTGTAGAAATTGTCGCGAAACATGGCGCTCCAGACATCCCAGTAGTCGGCCTTGGCGCGCTGCGCCTCGGTGGTCAACCTGCCGCCGCCGAAGATCAGCGGGATGTAAGGTTTGAAGTCGTAGCCTTTCATCGCTTGAAAGGTTTCCAGCAGCTTGGGCGTCCAGGGGCTGACGCCCGTGTAGTCGGTTTCGTCGGCGCGGAAGCCCAGGACCGTTTTGCCGAACTCGTCGCCGAGCGCCTTCTCGTAGGCCCCGTAAATGACTCTCAAGTAGGTCTCCGTCGCCACGGGATCCAGAAAGTCAATCAGCGAGTAAAGACTGTCCTTGGTGGCGCCGCCATCCACCCCATTGTCGTTGCGTGTGGGCGAGGTGCGGTAAGCGTGCCGGATAAAGGTAAGCTCCCACGACCCCGTGCCGGCAGGCGCCGTCCATTTCAGATGTCCGTCCGCGGGCAGCGGCACCACCGTGGGCCCGCCTCCGCCTCCCCCCCCGCCCCCGCCGCCGCCCCGTCCACCACGCCCGCGACCGCCCCCGCCGCCCCCGCCGCTGCGGAGGGAGATGGCCTTGGTGCCAGGAGGCACCGGGATGGAGAACGGCTCGCCGACAGAAAGGCTGTAGCGCAACTCGGCGTTGGGGAGTTGAACGGTTAGCTCCCCCGCTCCTCCCCTGGGCACCGCATATTTGAAGATTCCGTCAGCAGGCAGCGGCATCTCTTTGCTCTCCGGCACGGGCGCGTCCGCGGCCGGCGGCGGGGCGGCGGGGCGCGGATTGGCCACGAGGCCCAGGGTATCAACAGGCAGCGGAATATCCAGCGTCTCGCCGGCGGCAACGGTGCAGTGCGCATCGGAGACAATGCCCTGCATGCCCAAGAGCGGATAGTCCCTGCTGATGAGGCCTCCGGCGAATCCGTCGGGATAGCCGCAGTCGCCTTCAATCCAGACTTTCATGCCATTTTTTTTGCATTCTTCGACGGCCGTCTTGACCATGTCCATATACTCGGGGGAGAGATACGCGGGCTTGACTCTCTGCGAGTTGTTGATCATGTAAATGCCGCCGCCGTTGGCGGCAATCATGTCAATGTCCGAGATGATGCGCTCCTTGCTCTGGGGCCCTCCCCAGATAGCCCAGTGGATGGCGCTATATTCGGCAGGAGGCTTTGGAAACACGGCGGCGGCCTCGGCGATGGTCGGCACGGTGATCTCCCGATAGGGCTGGGCGGCGTGGATGGGCAGGGACAAACCAGCCAGCAGGGCGAATCGCGATAGAATTTTCATTTGTTGGCGCAGGGGCGCGACAGGGGACTGTTTTTGCGTGTTCATGCGGGAACTGTGCACGGGACCTGTTTTCTGGTAAAGCGAAATCCGCCTATCGCCCGGTGGACTGCAATGTTTATCGAGCCATTCCGATCAGCCCGGCCTGGATTGCCACCGGGTTGGACTGGACTTCCACAGTGGCCGGCGCAAGCCCCTCCCGCGTGGCGGTGAGAGTGATGGCGCCTGGCTTCAAGGTCGAACGAATGGACACCCGGTTGATGCCATCCTCCGTGAGGAGGTAGCAATTATTGACTGAATGCGGGATGCCGCTGTTGTAACCGCCGCGCCAGATGGCTGGGCCGTCCAGTTTGAAATCCACCCGCGCTTCGTCGGTCGGACACCGCCGCCCCTGCGCGTCCACAACCTCCACGTCAAAAAACACGACGTCCGAGCCGTCCGCCTGAAAGCCATTGGGACCCTTGTGCGGGGTGAGCTTGATCGCTTTGGGCTCGCCGGCCGTCTGGATTTCGTCCTGGGCGAGGGCTTTGCCGTCCGCCATGGCGACCGCCTTGATGACGCCGGGTTCAAAAGCGATTTGCGGGAAGGCAAAGATATAACCCCTCTCCGGGGCGGAGTTGACGCCGTGCGATTTGCCGTTGACGAACAACTCGACCGACTGGCAATTGTTAGCCGCGACATACATGGTCTTGACAGTGTTGGTTGGATAGGTCCAGTGGCCGATGATGTGGATGTCCGGGGCGGTGCTTTGCATCACGCGATAGAGGTAGTAAGCTTCCTTGGGCAGGCGCACGGCGTCCACTTTGCCGCTGACGCGGCAGACTTCGCTGCTGTCCTGGCGTCCGTCGGCGTTTTCGTCCGACCAGTAAATGGAAGCGTAGCCCGACCATCTGGCGTGAGCCGGGTCGGGGTTGGAAATGCGGTTGATCCAATAATCGTTGTAGCGTTGGGCGGCCTGGAGGCAAAAGGTCTCCTGATTGTAGTTCCAGGTGTCCTGGGGACCTTTTTTGAAGCCGAAATGAGGCGGGGAGAAATCGTCCCAGAACCGGCGGCCGACTTCATCGCGCAAATCCTCGAACTCCAGCACCGGGGCGCGGTCGCGCCGATCCAGGCTGTAGCCGCGGAAGATGGCGGAGGGACTGGTGACCGTGTCCAGGCGCCTGTCCTGGGGCATCATCACGCCGAAGTACTCCGCGATCGGCGTGATCGCCGGGCTGTCGGCGTTGCCGTCGCGCGCGCCCATGGCCCGCCCGCCCATCGGGTCCAACTCTTTGCGCAGCGCCACCACCTCCTGCATTTGATCGGGGGTGACGGAAGTGTTGCCCGCCTCCCAGAAAACAATGCTGGGATTGTTGCGGAAATAAATCATGGAGTCGCGCATGACTTCAATGCGCTGGTTCCATTGCGGGCCGGTGACATCGCGCTCCTTGTCACCCGCCGGACAAACCTCCACGATGCCCGCCTTGTCGCACGCGCGGACATCCACCATCTGGGGTGAGATGTGCATCCAGCGCATGTAGTTGCCGTGAGTGGAGCGAATCAACTGGGCGTTGAAGTCGTGCATCCAATCCGGATAGGCCTGGCCCAGGCCGGCCCACTCGTTGACGGCCCGCTCGGCGAAACCCTTCAGATACTCAAAATGGCCGTTGAGCCAGAGGCCGCCAGTGCCCGCCCCGCCTTTGAATTCGGCCTGGCGAAAACCGGTGTGGGTCTTGCAGACGTCCACCACCTTTCCATTGACCGTCAATATCGAATACACATCATAAAGATACGGGTCGGCCACGTCCCAGAAACGCGTCGCCGCCAGGGGGCCGGTCGCCTTGATGACTGCCGTCTGGCCGGCGGGCAGATCCGAAGAGTCTCCCGGCAGCTTGGCGCGCGCCACCCCGTCGGCATCCACCACCACCGCCGATAAAGTGATGTTCTGCCGCGCCTGGGATTCGTTCTTGACCTGCGCTTCCACGGTCACGTCGCAGCTTTTCGCGGGGATGGAAAAATGGGACGGATAGATATAGACGCCCGTGGTGTCAAGATTCTCCAATAACGGCAGGGTTTGATAGACCTTGCCCGTGAGATGCAGCCAGGCGTCGTGGTTCAAGCCGCCGTAATTGGGATCGAAATCGCGCCCCATCCATTGATAGGTCTGGCCCGTCGCCTCCTCTCTGTAATTGTTGCTGTTGTCCACTTTGGCGGCGAAGACATTGTCGCCGTCATAATTCACCAAATCAGTCAGGTCCAGCCCGCAGGCGCTGACGCCGTTCTCGAATTTGCCGGCGGGTTTGCCGTTCACCCAAAAATGGCCGGCTTGTTTCATCCCTTCAAACTCGACAAAGACTTTTCCGCCTTTGGCGGCCGCTGGCAGCTTGAAGTGCTTGCGATACCAGGTGATGCCGGACCAGGCGCCCCTGTCTCCGCCGCTGTGGCTAATGATGACGGAGAAAGAGTCCACATCGTTGTAAGTGTGGGGCAAGCTGACGGTGGTCCAAGCCGAGTCGTCGAAATCCGGGTTTTCCGCGCCGGGGACATCCTGCCTGATAAACTTCCAGTTGGGATTGAAGCTGTAACTGGCGCGCGGGGAGGCGGGCGGCGCATAGGTGTTTGCCGCCGCGGCGAGCGTGGTTTGGGTTTGCCAAAAGCTGGATGCGATAAATGCGGCTGCCAGCAGCCAACTCCGGTGAAGAGAAGTTTCTTTTATAAGATTCATGCAGGGGGATGCTAATAAGACAGGCTGCCGGTTGCAATCGCAAATATCCAGTCGCGCCGAAATATCCAGTCGCAAATATCCAGTTCCATTTTCGACCGAGGGCCGCTTGCGGCCATCTTCGATGGGAGCCTTCGATTCGGCTTGGTCTCCAGTGGATTTGTGGTAAGATTGCACGGATGCGCCGGTCCGTGCCAGAGCAATTTCATTCGCTGCCGCCATTTCTCGAATTGTTCCAGACGGGCGTCCCGATCCTCATGTACCACAAGATTGCTCCTCGCCCGCCGCAAGTCCGCCTGAAAGGGCTTTACGTCCGGCGGGACGTGTTTGTCCGGCAACTGGGAGAATTGCGGCAGGCCGGCTTCGAGGCTTGTGCGCCGGCCCAGGCCGCCGCCAACGGGGAGGGCGCGCACAGCCGCCGGTTCGTGCTGACTTTCGACGACGGTTTCCGCAATGTTTTTCACAACGCCCTGGAGCCACTGGCCGAGAAGCGATTCCACGCCACGCAATTCCTGGTCCTGGATTACATCGGCAAACTCAATGAATGGGAACAGCGCGAAGGGGAAGTTCCCGAACAGTTGATGGATGCGGTCCAGGTGCGGGAGTGGCTGCGGGCGGGGCATCGCATCGGCTCGCACTCGTTGAGCCATCCGCGCCTGACGCGGCTGAGCCTGCGGGACGCGCAGGAGGAAATCCTGGCCAGCAAAAAGAAACTCGAGGACAAGTTCGGGGTCGCCGTGGAGGATTTCTGTTACCCGTATGGGGATTGGAACGAGGCGGTGCGGGATCTGGTGATGGAGGCCGGTTATCGGGCCGCCTGCACCACGGACTTTGGCGTCAACACGCCCGCCACGCCCCCGCTGGCGCTTCGGCGCATCATGGTCCGTCATCCCACGCGCAACTTCAAGACGCTCCAAGCCCGCTTGATGGGGGGCGGGAGTCCACACTGAGTCTTTGATAGGGCTGCAGCCATGCAGGCTGCGCGCTCCCCCTCTCCAGGGGTCTGGAGCCGTTAACCCGTTAGGACCCCTGTAAACATTGGTCTTTTTTGAGGTTGGACCCGTTAGAATGCCCGTCAGGAGGCGTCAGGGAGCCGTTAGATTCAAAAGGGTTAAAGAGCAAAAGGGCAAGAATTAAGGCACCCTCACACAACGGAACCCGTAGAAGAAGTAGTAGTCGTTGGACGGAAGGTCGTAGAAGCGATCGGCGCACCGCGCGAAGTTGGCGGTGTCATACCAAAAGCCGCCGCGCAAAACACGGACTCCCCCTGATGCAAATCCTGTCGGATTAGTAGTAGTGGGTTGACCATACGGCGCCCCGTACCAATCCCAACACCACTCCCATTCATTCCCAGCCATGTCGTATAGGCCATATCCGTTGGGCGCAAAATAGCCCACCGGACTCGTGTAAGGTTCCGCCCCGGTATGGAAGAGGGCGTTGTAGCCGTTTGGGCCCAAATCGTAGCTATAGTCGTTGGTATCTCCGTAGTAATTGGCCTGGCTTAAGGATATGGTGTCGCCCCACGGAAACCGTTGCCCGTTCAATCCGCCCCGCGCCGCTCGCGCCCAATAGATTGGCCGCAACAGGCGTCCACTGGCTCAACGGCAGGGGAAGGTACGTGCTGGTGAGCACATAATACGTCCCGCCGGACTGCCCATTGCTCCCGGTGAGCACCAAATTTGCGCCGGACACGCTGGTGGCCACAATGGCGGGCTGCTGCGCCAAGGCCGCCACACAGCCACAAACCGTCAAGACTATAAATCCAATTTTAAGGCCCGGTTTTTTCGTGATTTCCATGAAGAGGGGTTTGCGGCTTGGAAGCAAGGGAAAAGGGGGACATCATGCGCGGGGCGGGCGCTTGGGGCGGCGGGGACGGCGGAAGAGTTCGAGCTGGGGGTCTTTGAAGAGGTCGTAGTTCTTCAACACCCGGATGACTTGGAGCAGGTCGGATTTGTCGTAGTTGCGGTTGATCTCGGTGTGCGCGATCAGGTCCACCAGCATAGTGCGAAAAGGAATGATGGCATCCACGCCTTTGGCGCGCAAGATGGCAATGCTCTGCTCGCGCGAGGCGGCCGTCTGCGCCAGGGAGGGGACGATCAAAATCTTCAAGGGGGCGAGGTCGGGGCTGAAAGCGCGGGCAGCTTGCTGAAAAACCGCCGGCTCGACAAAGCGGAACATTTCGGGCGAGTTTTCCAGCAGGGCCGGTCCGAAGGATTCGGTGTGCCAGCCGCGCACGACCACAATGGCGCGGTCAATGGAGGGCAGGTTTGCGGAATCCAGAATGAAGGGCGCGGGCGCGCCGGTTTTGAGCGGTTGCGGATTCCAGACGAAGAAATCAATGCCGTCCACTTCCTGCTTCCCGCGGGCCTCATATTTGCGGTCCTGGCGCACAAGGAATCCGTGCGTCTCGAAGAATTCGCGGACGATGGCTTCACTGATGGCGGACATGATCGTATGATGGGTTAACCGGCTGCCGGGCGCGCCGGCGGTGTCAATACTCTTTCCAGGAGAGCCGGGGAAACTTTGTGTCCGGGCTGCGCCCGGCCAATGCGGCGCGCCAGGACGAATTGGGTTTCTCCGGCGATGACTTTCTTGTCCAGTTGCATGGCGGCGAAGAGCCTGGACCGGGCCGCCCCGGAGAGGTTGACGGCGACCGGAAGGCCGGCGCGCAGGAAAAGTTTTTCGATGCGTGCCACCTGGGCGGGCGGCAGGCCGGTGATCGCGGCCGACAATTTGGCGGCGGCCACCTGGCCGATGGAGATGGCTTCGCCGTGGAGGTATTTGCCGTAGCCGGCAATATTTTCGATGGCGTGGCCGATGGTGTGGCCAAAATTCAGGATGGCGCGCAGGCCGGTATCTGTTTCGTCCTGGCGGACGACGTCGGCCTTGATCTGGCAACAGCGGGCCACCACATCGGCCAGCGCCGCAGAGTCGCGCCGCAAGAGGCGGGGCAGGTCGCGTTCGAGGCGGGCAAAGAGGCGGGCGTCGTAAATGATCCCGTATTTGATGACCTCGGCCAGCCCGGCGCGGAATTGGCGGAGCGGGAGGGAGCGGAGCGTGCGCAAATCGCAGAGGACCAGGCGGGGTTGATAAAAGGCGCCCACGAGGTTCTTGCCGGCTTTGAGGTTGACGCCGACTTTGCCGCCGACCGAGCTGTCCACTTGGGCG
This sequence comes from Verrucomicrobiota bacterium, assembly GCA_049522055.1. Lineage (GTDB taxonomy): Bacteria > Verrucomicrobiota > Verrucomicrobiia > Limisphaerales > Palsa-1400 > JBEKOF01. The sequence continues at coordinate 16,580 of JBEKOF010000080.1, forward strand.
AGCAAGGTGGTGGGAACCTGGAGGAATGGAATGCCGCGCAAATAAACCGCCGCCACAAAACCGGCCAGGTCGCCCACGACGCCGCCGCCCAGGGCGACGATGAAGGATTTTCGTTCGAGGCGGTGATGGGCGAGGAGGTCGCAGCAGGTCTGGACCATTTTCAGGCTCTTGGTCGTTTCACCGGGCGGGACGGTGATCAAGAGCGGCTCAAAACCGGCGGCGCGCAGGGAGGCCAGCGCGGGTTTGGCGTAGAGGCGGGCGACAGAAAGGTCGGAGATCACGGCGCAACGGCGGCCCAATTCCAATTTGGCGGCCAAGCGACCGAGCGCGGAAAGGAGGCCCGGCCCCACGAGAATGGGATAACTCCGCTTGCCCAAGGCAACGGTCACGGTGCGCATGAGGGAAGCATAAGCGGACCGCGGCGAGGCGCGAGCGCAAAGTTGCGCGATGGCAGGGGCCGGGCGCATATCACTTTCTTGGGTGCTGTTGTGTCGTGGACTGGATTCCAGCGATTGCAACGATTGAGAATTTGTCATTGAGAATTTGTCACAGTCATCCCATAGAGGGGAAAAACTCGATCTGTGGCCCCTGGTTTTCAAGGGGTTAGCATAAGCGATTTCAGAATGTGCTTTAAGGATTTTTCCGCTCACGGGGCAATACGG
>JBEKOF010000081.1:0-17049 GCA_049522055.1 Verrucomicrobiota bacterium
CTGCATCCACAGCAGCCGACGCTTGGACGAGTTCTGGAAACACCGGCTCAATCAACACGCCAAACGCAATGACACCCTCAGCCTGTCTGCTTAACGAAGAATTTTGTCCTGCACCCTGCTGCCGGCCAACGTCAAATCCGCTCTTGCCACCGGCCCCCCCCAGGCTTAATGTGATAGCGTGAATAAGTCGCATCATCTCCACGACGAGCCTCTGGAACAGTGCTCCCAGCCATTCCTCTGTCCGCTCAGCGCGGTGGGGACAGGCGTGGACGCGCGCATCAAACAACTTTCCGCCCCGCCGGAAGTGACCCATCGCCTTCGCGAAATGGGCTTCTGCGAGGAGCAAAAAATTAAGCTCCTGAGCCGCCAGACCAGCCTGATTTGCCAGGTCTGCAACGCCCGGCTGGGCATCAGCAAAAGACTGGCCGAAAAAATCCTCGTCGAATGCGCTTCCCGAAAAAAGGTCGCCTGATATGTTCTCCGCCAGCCAACCTCTGACCTCCCTGCAAATCGGCGGCAGCGGCACCGTCAGCCAGATCAATTTGCCTCCCGAACATTGCCGCCGCCTCCAGGAAATGGGACTCTTGATCGGCACCCATCTCCAGTTGATTCGTTTCGCGCCGCTGGGCGATCCGCTCGAGATTAAAGTCCGGGGCTATCATTTGACCATCCGCCGTCACGACGCCGAACAAATTCTCCTCCAGCCCAAGTAACACTGCTGCGGCTGCCAGAATGCGTTGCGAAACTCCAGAATCAACAGACTCGCATGGAATCCCCCACCAACCCGGCGACCCCAGCCCATCCGTCCTCTCCTCCCCATTTCCCGCCCGCCTTTGTGGTCCTGTGCGGCAATCCCAACTCTGGCAAGACTACTTTATTCAATGCTCTGACAGGCTTGCGCGCCCGTGTCGGCAATTACCCCGGCGTCACCGTCGAGCGCAAGGAGGGCCGGCTGCAAGGCGCGGCGGCGGACCGGCCCGTCACCATCCTGGATTTGCCGGGCGCATACAGCCTCAGCCCGCAATCGCTCGACGAGCAAATCAGCCGCGATGTTCTCCTGCAACGCCTGCCAGATGTCCCCGCGCCGGCCCTGGTGATCGTGGTGGTGGATGCGTCCAATCTGGAACGCAATCTTTACTTCGCCAGCCAGGTCATTGAACTGGGCTGGCCCACCCTCGTCGCCTTGAACATGGCCGACGTGGCGGAAAAAAACGGCCAAATCATTGACACCCTCAAGCTGGGCGATGCCTTGGGCGTGCCAGTCATTTCGACCGTGGCCAGCGACGGGGCAGGTGTGCCGGAATTGAAGCAGATGATTCTTGCCACAGTGCGCGGAGGCGAAAAACGCGGCAGCTCAAAAACTCTGTGCGATTTGCCTCCAGCCCTGTCCAGGGAAGCAGAAGCCGTGGCGCAATTGCCGCCGCTCCGCCGCCACCCCGCTTTGGCCCGCGCGGAGGCGCTGCTGATCGTGTCCGACGAAAAGTTTTTGGCGGGCGGCCGCGGAGTCTACCCCCCGGAGGTGGCGATGGCGGCGGCGGCGGCCCGGGCCCGGCTGGAAAAGGCGGGGGTGGACTGGCGCAGCGGCGCCATCGAAGCGCGCTACGCCCGGCTGACCGCCATTCAACAAAGTGTCGTGACCGAAACCAATGCCGACCAAGTGACCTTGAGCGACAAGCTGGACGGGATTGTGACGCACAAAATCTGGGGCATGTTGATTTTCGTCGCGGTGATGGCGCTGATGTTTCTGAGCATCTTCACTTTTGCTCAGTGGCCGATGGAGTTGCTAAGCAACCTGTTCACTTGGGTTGGCGATTGGGTGCATAAGACCATGCCCGGCGGGGATTTGGAATCCTTGTTGGAAAAGGGCGTCGTTCTTGGGGTGGGGTCGGTGGTGGCCTTTCTGCCGCAGATTTGTCTTTTGTTTCTCTTTATCGGGCTGCTGGAGGACACCGGTTACATGGCGCGCGCCGCCTTCTTGATGGATCGGCTGATGAGCAAAGTGGGGCTGCACGGGAAAAGTTTCATCCCCATGCTCAGTTCCTTCGCCTGCGCGATTCCGGGCATCATGGCCACCCGCACTATCGAGACGCCGAAGGACCGCTTGGTGACGATCCTGGTGGCGCCGTTGATGAGTTGTTCGGCACGGCTGCCGGTTTACACGCTGCTGATCGGCGCGTGCATTGGCGGAGTGTGGATGAAAAGTTTGACGATGCTTTGCATGTACTTATTGGGCATTGGGGTGGCCCTGGCGATGGCCTGGCTCTTCAAAAAAACCCTGCTCAAAGGGGAAACGCCGATGCTGGTGATGGAATTGCCGCCATATCGGCGTCCCGTGCTCAAGGTCGTTCTTCGTCACATGTGGGACCGGGCGAAATTATTCCTGCAGCGGGCGGGCACGGTGATTTTGGGAATCAACATCCTGCTGTGGTTTCTGGTCAGCTACCCCACCCATCCTGAAATCAAGCGGGAATTCGCCGCCAAACAGGCCGAAATCCTGCAATCCTTGGCCCAAAAACCGCGGACGCTCACGACCAATGAACTGGCCGGCGCGCTGGACCAATTGAATGCCGACAGGGATAGCGCCTTGGTGCAAGGCAGCTTTGCCGGTTACGCGGGCAAGCTCCTGGAGCCGGCCATTGCGCCTCTTGGTTTTGACTGGAAAATGGGCATCGGCATCTTGGCGTCCTTTGCGGCGCGGGAGGTGTTTGTGAGCACCATGTCCATTGTTTACAGCGCCGCGAAACACGAGGGCGAAAAGGAACAGGCCCACAACCAAAACCTGCAAAAGATCCTGGCGGCGCAAAAACGGCCCGATGGCTCCCCGGTCTATACCCCGCTGACGGCCATTGCGCTGATGGTCTTCTACGTCCTGGCGATGCAATGCGCGAGCACTGTGGCGGTGGTGCGGCGCGAAACCAATTCCTGGAAGTGGCCGGTTTTTCAATGGGTCTATATGGGCGCGCTGGCATGGGCCTTGGCGTTCGCCACCTACCAGGGCGGGCTGCTGTTGGGGTTTCATTAACCATATTAGCTTCGACTTTTTTGGCTGGCTTTGTCTGGCGGTCCATTTACCATGCCCCGCGGCGGTGGAGACGATGCTTTTTAGCCGCAGGCCGCCGCCGGGGTTGAAGAGTGTTTGCAACAATTGGTTATGCGAGGACTTTGGGTCATTCGAATCCTGTTTTTGAGCCTGTGCGTCGTGGGCGGCTACGCCGTCACCCAGGTGCGCCCTGATCTCATTTCTCACTCGTCGCAGGGGCTGGTGATCGGTTTCGGGCTTGGGGGTCTTCTGATCGCCATTGACGAAATGCTCAAGGGGTTCTCGTTGCGGGCCTTTTCCGCCGCCACTTTTGGCCTGATTCTGGGCACGGTCATCGCCACCATCGTGGACAAATCCGGCCTTTTCCAATTCGCCGACGAGGGGCAGCGCTGGCTCATCGAACTGGGGTTGTTCCTGAGCTTCGGCTACATCGGCATGGTGCTGGCCATGCGCAGCAACAAAGAGGATTTCTCTCTGATCATCCCATATGTCCGCTTCGCCTCCCAGTCCAAGCCGGAGAATTTGATTGTGCTGGACACCAGTGTGATTATTGACGGGCGCATCGCCGACCTGCTGGACAGCGATTTTCTGGAAGGCGTGATCGTGGTGCCCCGGTTTGTCCTAAAGGAACTGCAAAAAATCGCCGATTCCAACGACCCCATCATCCGCGCGCGGGGGCGTCGCGGCCTGGAAATGTTGACCCGCCTCCAGCAGAACAAGCGCAACGAGGTCAAAATCCACGACGCCGATTTTCCCGAGGAGACGGAGGTGGACGCCAAATTGGTACGGCTCTCCCGCGCCCTGGGCGCCAAGCTTTACACCAACGATTACAATCTCGGCAAGGTCGCCGCGCTGCAATCCGTTTCCCATGTCAATTTGAACGAACTGGCCATCGCCCTCAAGCCTGTCATCCTGCCCGGGGAGATGTTGACCTTGCGGGTGGTGCGGGAAGGCAAGGACAAAGGCCAAGGCATCGGCTATCTCAACGACGGCACGATGGTGGTGGTCAACAACGCGCAAAGCGTGATCGGCCAGCAGGTCGGCATCAAAGTGCTCAGTCTCCTGCAAACGGGCGCGGGGGTCATTATCTTCGCCGATTTGAACACGCCGGCGGTCTCCGAGAAACCGGCGCCGGCGGCCCTGCGCTCGCCGCCGAATTGAACAGGCCGGCGGCGAGGCGGCCCCAGTTGCGTTTGAATTTCGAATGCGGCGCCATTTGATTCTCGCCGGAACGGCGGCCAATCCAGCGGTGGTTGCAAAGGCCGGATTTGCGGCTTGAGTTTTGCCGCGGTTGACGGCACGTTTTTGCCCATGGAATTTATCACCGTTTACAGGGCCTTGAATATCGCCGACGCGGAGTTGATGCGCTCGCGGCTCGAATCGGCCGATTTTGTGGTGGCGATCGAAAACGAGGACGCCGTAATGGGCAGCGAAGCGGGCATTTTGGTGCGGGTGCCGGAGGACGAGGCCCAGGAGGCGCGCGCCCTGCTGGATTACAAAGACGGCGCGCCTTCGTGAAATCTCCCCGGACACGCCGGCTGCTGGAGCTCCAGGGCCTTCTCCCGGCGGGGGAGCTGCGCTTTGAGGACGAGTTGTTGCGAGGGCATTCGGGCGACAAATGGTTTGCCTCCCACCGGCCGGACGCTGTGGCGGTGCCGCGCAGCGCGGATTCGGTGTCGCGCATTCTGCGTTTTGCCAACCGCCACGCAATCCCCGTCACCGCGCGCGGTTCGGGCGTTGGCTACGTGGGCGGATGTGTGCCGGCGCGGGGCGGGATTGCGCTCTCGCTGGCGCGCATGAATCGCATCCAGGAAATTCACGCCGACGATTTCGTCGCGGTGACGCAGCCGGGGGTGATCCTGCAAAGGCTTCAGGAGGCGGTGGAGAAAAAGGGCCTGTTCTATCCGCCCGATCCGGCCAGCCGGGCAGATTGCAGCGTGGGCGGGACAATTGCCACCAACGCCGGCGGGCCGCGCTGCCTGAAATATGGCGTCACGCGCGATTATGTGCTTGGCCTGCAGGTGGCGCTGGCGGACGGGACTCTGGTGGCGGTGGGCGGCCGCACCCATAAAAACAAATCCGGCTTCGATCTCTGCCGGTTGTTTGTCGGTTCGGAAGGATTGCTCGGTGTGGTGACGGAAGCGATTTTGAAACTCCTTCCGCTGCCCCGCTACCGGGCGCTGCTGGTGGCGGGGTTTGATTCCATGGCCGGCGCCGCCCAGGCAATGCGCGCTGTTTTTGCGGCCGGGTTCCTGCCCTGCGCGCTGGAAGTGGCGGATGAATTCACCCTGGAGGCGGCCCGTCGGCGCACCGGCAGCCGGCGCCTGGAGGGCTTGCGCGCGATCATCATGGTGGAATTGGACGGACAGGAGAATTCGGTGCGGGGGGAGATACGCACGCTGGAGAAGCTGCTCCGCGCCCATGCCCCCCGCATGGCGCAGCGCGCCTGCGGTTCGCAGAGTGTGGAGCGCCTGTGGCAATTGCGCCGGGAATTCTCCTACGCGCTGCGCGACACCGGCCTCATCAAGCTCAATGAGGACATTGTTGTTCCGCGCGGACGGCTGGAGGATCTTTTTGCCTTCACGGCCCGCCTGCAAAAGAAGTCGGGCATCCCCATCGCCTGCTTCGGCCACGCGGGGGACGGCAACATCCATGTCAATGTGATGTATGACGACAAATGGCCGCGCGCCAGGGAGAGGAGCCAGGCTGTGCTCGATGCGTTGTTCGAGCAGGTGGTCGCTTGGAAAGGGGCGATCACCGGCGAGCACGGCATTGGCCTGGCAAAAATGCCGTGGTGGCCCCTGGCCGCATCCCCCGCTTTGCGGGCGCTGCACCAGAAGGTCAAGAAAAGCCTGGATCCAAAGGGTATATTGAATCCAGGAAAGTTCGTCTGAATAAAAAAGGCGCGGGCATCCGGCGCTCCGCGATTGGAGGAAACATGCCGGAGGGGAGGATTAGCGATAGCCGCCACCACCACCGCCGCCGCTGCGCCGATCTCCGCCGCCGCCGCGATAACCGCCGCCCCCACCCCCCCCGCCACCACCCCCGCGATAACCACCGCCGCCACCGGGAGGCCGTTCTTCCCTGGGCCGGGCTTCATTGACAGTCAAGGGGCGGCCTTGAAAGTCTTTGGAGTGGAACATTTGAATCGCCTTTTCCGCGTCTTCCTTTGTAGACATTTCGATGAAGGCAAAACCGCGGGAGCGCCCCGTCATCCGGTCTTGCATGATATTAACCGAGACGACAACGCCCGCTTGCGCGAAATGATCCTGCAAGTCGTTTTCCGTTGCGGTGAAGGTTAGATTGCCGACGAATAATTTTGCTGACATATAACTAACGAACTTTTCTTTTTACCCGTTCACATTGTCGCACGGTCCCCTTACAGGGCTTTATTAAACCGAACGTTCGGCTTTGGGCAAAAGCTGAATGCGCCAACTTTAAAAAAAAGCCCGGATTTAAGCAACCAAAAAATGGCCAAACTGGCCTCAATTCTGGGGGGGGGCAATGAGGACCACAAACTCCCCCTTTGGGGCGCGTTCCTCCATCTCACGCAGCAATTCGGCGGGGCTGCCAGTCTTGAATTCCTCGAATTTCTTGGTCAACTCCCGCCCCAGCACAACTTTCCTATCTGGATATAAATCAACAAGTTCCGACAGTAATTTGGAAATCCGATGCGGAGATTCGTAAAGAATAAGAGTGCCGGGAATGTTTTTTGCCGCCTCGAGCTGGCGCCGACGCTGGCCGGATTTATGCGACAAGAAACCGATGAAATGGAATTCATCGGCGTCCAAGCCGCTGGCGCTTAATGCCGTCACAAGGGCGCAAGGCCCCGGCACCGGTTCCACACGGCACCCCGCCGCCAAGGCCGACTTGACCACGCGCGCGCCCGGATCGCTGATTCCCGGAGTGCCGGCGTCGGTAACCAGGGCGATGATCTGGCCGCGCTGCAAACGCTCGACGATTTCCTGGCTGCGCGCCGCTTCGTTGAACTGGAAGTAGCTCAACATCGGTTTGGAGATGCCAAAGAGTTTGAGCAGCTGGCCGGTGTGCCGGGTGTCCTCGGCGGCGACGACCGCGCACTGCATCAAGACGCGCAAGGCGCGCAAGGTGATGTCCTCCAGATTCCCGATCGGCGTGGCAACCAGATAAAGCGTCCCTGGAACCAGAGGCGGCAGTCTCGATTCACTCATGCGCCACAACGATACCTGATAATCTCGACAGCGCAAAGGAATCTTGGAACAATGGGGCGGTGAAACAATCTGTTGTCGTGCTGGATTTGGAGGGCGTATTGACGCCGGAGATTTGGATTTCTGTCGCCGAGAGAACCAAAATCCCGGAACTGCGCCGCACGACCCGCGACGAACCCGATTACGATAAGCTGATGCGCGGCCGCATTAAAATCCTCCACCAGCACGGTTTGAAGTTGTCCGACATCCAGGAGGCCATCGGCGCATTGCGTCCGCTGGACGGGGCGCTGGAGTTTCTGCGCGAGCTGCGTGCGCTGACCCAGGTGATCATTTTGTCCGACACTTTCGAGGAGTTTGCCAAGCCGCTCATGCGGCAGTTGGAATGGCCCACAATTTTCTGCAACCGGCTCATTGTGGAGCAGGGACGGATTGAGGGATATCAGATGCGGCAGGAGCATCCCAAGCGCAGTTCGGTCAGGGCTTTGCGGAGCTTGAATTATTTTGTCATCGCGGCGGGGGATTCTTATAACGACACCGCGATGCTGCTGGAGGCCCAGGCCGCTTTCTTCTTTCGCGCGCCCGATCACATTCAAAAGCAGTTTCCCCAATTCCCCGCCTTTGAGCGCTATGCCGATTTGTTGTGGGCGATCAAGGGCGCGCTGGCGTGATAGAATCCAAATTAACGAGGCGGGGTGTTGGTTTCGGACGGTTTTGGCTTCCACAACGATTTCCAAATCCCGTTCTGGTTGAGGTGGAGACCAAAGAGGCTGAGTTGTTCGGTCATGGAGTTGGCGTTAGTGAACAAGGCGCCGAGTTGTTCCTTCATTTTCTCGTCTTTCAACAAGCTCCCCGCCACGCCCTGGCCGGCTTGAAGCCCATCGGCCAGTTCTTTCATCGCCGCCGAGGCGTCGCGCAGATTCTTCACCGCCAGAGTCACGTCCCCACTGTTGGTGGAGATGGTTTCGCCCAGCTGGCCGGCCATGGCGTTGAGCTTTTGGGATAAATCCACGAAATTGGAAACGGCCACATGGACGGGGATGCCATTGGAATCAATCATTCCGCGAACTTCCCTGGCCATCACGGCGGCCTCTTCGGTCACCGCGTCAAAATTGCTCAACGCCAGCGAGACATGGGTCAACGTGTCGGCCGCCATCACCGTTTGGTTCACGTTGGTAACGGTGGTGTCAATGTCCTTGATCGTTTTGCGCGCCTGGTCGAACAAACCGGAGAAAGAACGCACCGCTTCCTGCATGTTGAACGGCGCCTCGCCCACGACGATTTCGCCATTGGTCAAAAACGACACGCTTTGGCCCGGGGCCGGCCCGCCCTCCGGTGGAGTCACTTCGATGTATTGATCGCCCAAGAAACCCTGTGCGTCAATATGAAATTTGGCATCGCTCCGGATTTTGTATTTGCTCAGAATCTCCAGTTTAATGTCCACCATGCGGCCATCCAGGCTCAGCGTGGTGGTCGCGACTTTGCCGATGGGAACCCCTGCGAGCATCACGTCCGCGGCGGGTTTCAAACCGGCCACGGTGGGCATTTCCACATGCAGCTTGTAAGTGGATTGGAAAAGGGTCAGGCCCTTGCTGAAGTTCAGGATCAGCAGCGCCGCCAGTGCCAGCCCGACAAAGACAAAAAAACCGACTTTCCATTCAAATCGTGAGTCGTTCATATTATGGGCTTATAGGGGATAGTGCTTCAAGGGGATCGGCAATGCCGTTGACAAACCGGTAAATGACCGGATCGGTGGAGCGGAAGATTTCCTCCGGCGTTTGATCGGCGTAAATGCGCCCCTCGTGCAGCATCAAAATCCGCCGGCTGATGCGCCGCACGCTCCTCATGTCGTGGGTAACGGCGATGGAGGTGACGTTAAAAGCATCCACCACGCGGCGGATGAGTTGATCAATGCTGTCGGAAGCGATAGGGTCCAGCCCGGTGGTCGGTTCATCGTAGAGGACGATTTCCGGGCGGTAAACGACGGCGCGGGCCAGGCCCACGCGCTTGCGCATGCCCCCGGAGAGTTCGGCCGGCATCTTCTTCTGCGTGCCGGCTAGGCCAACCAACTCCAAAACCTCCGCCACCCGGCGCGAAATCTCCGCCGCGGCTGTCCGGCCCTCCCGTTGCAGCAGGAACCCCACATTTTGCTCCACCGTGAGGGAATCGAACAACGCCGCCCCCTGAAAGAGCATCCCGAAACTGCGCCGGATTTGCAGCAGTCGGCGTTCGTTCATCCCGGCAATGTTCTGCCCATTGATGTGTATTTCGCCGGCGTCGGGGGTGAGCAGGCCGATCAGGTGCTTGAGCAAAACACTCTTGCCCCCGCCGCTGATCCCGATGATGGCGACGGCCTGCCCTTTGGCGATGGAAAAACTCACGCCGTCCAGAACCCGGTGCGGGCCGAAGCTTTTTCTCAAATCGCGCACTTCAATGATCATTGCAGGAGAGTGTTGAGCAGCATGGTCAGGAAAAAATTGCAGATCAGGATGGCGATGGAAGAATAAACCACCGCTTCGGTCGTCGCGTGGCCCACCCCCTCCGCGCCTTGCGGACAGGTCAACCCTTTATAACAGGCCACCACCGCGATGATGCCGCCGTAGATGAAGGTCTTGATCAGCCCCGTCATTATATCAACGTCGTCAGTGTGGCGGATCATTTGGTGCCAGGCATCCGCCGGATTGATCCCCAGCAGGAATGTCGCCACCACATAGGCCGCCCCAATGCCCAGCGCGATGGATTCCGCCGTCAGCAGCGGCATGGCCAGCAGCATCGCCAGAAAACGGGGCACGACCAGGTAATCCACCGGATGGGCCGCCAGGGTGCGCAGGGCGTCAATCTGCTCCGTCACGCGCATGGTCCCTATTTCCGCCGCGATGGCCGCACCCACCCGCCCGGCCACCATCAGCCCCGTGAGCACCGGCCCCAGCTCGCTGCCCATCGAGACGGCGACCACCGCCAGGGTGGCGCTGTCCATTCTCACCCGGTGAAATTGGATATAAGACTGGTAGCACAACACCATGCCCGTGAACGCGCCCGTCACGGCCACGACCAACTGGGATTTGACCCCGATGAAGTAAACCTGGTAAACCACGTCGCGCCAGACCGGCTTGACGGTAAACAACGAGCTAAGGATGTCCCGGCACAGCAACGCTCCGCGACCCAGGCCGCCGAACCAATCCCTCACCAGTTGTTTTGCCAAATCTGTCATGCAACCGCACGCATAATAAAGCGTCGCCGAAAAAGCGCCAGTGCGGAAAACGCATCCTCTGGGATGCGCGCGGGACAAAATTCTTCGCCAGGCGATATTGGCCCAGCCCGAGTATATGTTTCAGCCTTTAGCCTTTATCATTTAGCCTTTCCCTTGCTGTGCTTCAGGAAGGCCTGCAGCGCCTTGGGATGGGTCCGCCAAAAACGCACCAGCCTGGAGAACACCTGCAGCGTCTCAGGTTTCAGATGGTGCTCGATGGCTTCCACTTCCTCCTTGACCGTGGCGGGACTCAATCCGAGCAGATTGAGCATCTCGCTCAGGATTTGGTGGCGCACCCGGATGTGGCTGGCCACCGCCCGGCCCCGGGCGGTCAGCGTGAAGCCGCGGTACTTTTCATAGTTCACAAATCCGCGCGCGGCCAGCCGGCGCACCATATTGGACACCGCCGACCGGCTCAGCCCCAGCGAAGCGGCGATATCGCTCACCCGCGCGTAGCCCTTCCGGGCCACCAATTCCTGGATGCGCTCCAGGTGATCCTCGGTGGATTCCGACCGGCTTGGGACGGACGCCTTGACATGGTTCTGCTTCGCGTTCACTGGCCGGATCATGCCAAGCCCCAGCCCTGTTGGCTAGTACTGTGTTTCAATGAAACTCCTCCCCCTTCCTGCCCTCTCTCTCCCGCTTTGCGGGGAGAAGGTGGCCGCAGGCGGGAGAAAATCCCCCGAACTCAGAACGCGCCTTGCGCCCCTAAACCGCCCCCGCCTTTTCTCCCTCCACACACTTGTGGAGGGTCGGGGAGAGGAGGATCCGGGCAGGTTCATGGACAGGGGTTCGTGCTCAAGCCGTTTTGTAACCGCATGCCCGTTTTTCCGGCGATTGTTTTAAATGAAAAGGTTATTATTAACCTCAAAACATTCTATTTGCTTTAATATAACAATTGTCGTAAAAATGGGGAAATGCGCCTTCTGAATACTTTTGCGGGCGGGGAAAGGCAGGCCTTGTAGATGGATGCCCCGCCGCCAGTGGACCGCCTGGAGCCGCGCCCGCAGGACTCTGTTGCGCCCCCCGGCCTGGTGTCGTTGGAGGGAATACACCGCACGGTGGAAGTGCCCTCCGACCGGGGCGGTTTCTGGCAGAATTGGCGGGCTTTTGTCGGGCCGGCGCTGTTGGTCAGTGTCGGCTACATGGACCCGGGCAACTGGGGGACGGATTTGCAGGCCGGCGCCCAATTCAAGTATGGGCTGCTCTGGGTGGTGGGGGTGGCCAGCTTGATGGCCATTTTCATGCAAGTCATCGCCGCGCGGCTGGGGGTGGCCACCGGAAAAGACCTGGCGCAATGCTGCCGCGATTGGTATCCGCAATGGATGCGCTGGCCCAACTGGCTCCTGTGCGAAATCGCCATCGGCGCTTGCGACCTCGCCGAGGTCCTGGGCAGCGCGGTGGCCTTGAACCTCCTCTTCCATATCCCCTTGCTTTGGGCCGTCATCATTACCGGGTTTGACGTCCTGCTTCTGCTGGCTTTGCAGCGGTTTAGTGTCCGCTCCATCGAGGCGGTGATCCTGGTGCTGGTCGGGACAATTGCCCTCTGCTACTACATCGAAATCTTTATTCTCCCCCAGACCCAGCCAAGCCTTCTGGAAATGGGAGGCGCCCTGATTTCCCCAGGGTTCCGGCAGGCTGGCATGGTTTATCTGGCCATCGGGATCATTGGCGCCACGGTCATGCCCCACAATTTGTATTTGCATTCGGCCCTGGTGCAGAGCCGCAGCTTCACCCGCGATGCTCCCTCTCTCGCGCGGGCCATCCGGTTCAACACCATCGACACGGCGGCGGCCCTGTCCGTCGCCTTCTTTGTCAACGCCGCGATTCTGGTCCTGGCCGCCATCGTGTTCTTTGGCAAGGACAGTGTGGTCGTGCCCGGGGGCGGCGTGGTCAAGTTCGACGACAACACGGATTGGATTCGCGTCGCTTACCTGACCCTCGCGCCGTTGTTGGGAACGGCCCTGGCGAGCATCCTCTTCGCGGTCGGCCTTTTTGCCAGCGGCCAAAGCAGCACCATCACCGGCACGCTGGCGGGGCAGGTGGTCATGGAAGGCTTCATGCACTGGAGGTTGCGGCCCTGGCTCCGCCGGTTGATCACCCGCACGCTGGCGATTCTGCCGGCCGTTTTCATTATTGGAATTCGCGGCAACAGCAGCGTCACCGACCTGTTGAACCTGAGCCAGGTCGTGCTGGCGCTGCAACTTCCCTTGGCCATGTTTCCGTTGATGCACTTCACCAGTTCTTCCCGCCGCATGGGAAAATGGCGCAACGGCTGGTTCCTTCTCATCGCCGGTTGGGGTAGCGCCCTCTTGATCACGGCACTGGACGTCTATGGCTTGCCGGATTCCCTCAAACAAGGCTGGCACGTCATCACCGGCGGATGAGGCGGAGAAAAAATCTCCGATTTGCGCGGTTTGCGCTTGGCGCGCGGCAGGCCAGCGCGTAGTTTCAGCCCCGACGTGTCTATTTAAAAACCGAATTCTCAATTGCAATTTATGAGTGCAACCCCGTTAACCACATCAGAATCCACGGACATCATCGTCGGCCTGAACCGGATGGCCCGCAATTTGTGGTGGACCTGGAACCAGGGCGCCCAGGAAATCTTCGCCGAACTTTCGCCCCGTTGCTGGCAGAACCTTTACCACAACGCCGTGGCAGTGCTCCGGGAAGTGTCGGATTACGAATTGCGCATGAGGTTGCAGGACCCGGATTTCACCCGCCGCGTCCGCCAGGTGCTGCGCGATTTCGAAGCCTACATCCAGGACAAAGAAACCTGGGGGCGGCAGCACGCCCCGGAGCTGATCAAAAATCCCGTCGCATACTTTTCGGCGGAATTCGGTTTTCACGAGACCCTGCCCATCGCCGCGGGCGGCCTGGGCATTTTGGCGGGGGACCACGCCAAATCCGCCAGCGATCTGGACATTGGCTTTGTGGGAATCAGCCTTTTTTATCGCGAGGGCTATTTTCAGCAGACCATCAACCAGGACAACTGGCAGACCGAACATTACACCCTGCTCAAACCCAGAGACCTGCCGCTCGAACCGGTGCTCGACAGCAAAGGCGAACCGCTGGTGTGCGTGGTTGATATTGACATGACCGAGGTCTTCTTTCACGCCTGGCGCGTCAATGTCGGTCGCAAAGCCGTTTATTTGCTCGACTCAGATCGCCCCGAAAACCCCCCACACCACCGCGACCTCACCCGCCGGGTCTATGGCGGGGACAATGCCATGCGGATCATGCAGGAGATTCTCCTGGGCGTGGGCGGGGTGCGGCTCTTGCGCGCCCTGGGGATCCAGCCCTCCGTCTTCCACATGAACGAAGGCCACGCCGCGTTCCTGACGCTGGAATTGATCCGGGAAAAACTGGCCTCCGGCCTGACCTTCGACCAGGCCGCGGCCAAAACCAAACAGCACTGCATCTTCACCACCCACACCCCGGTGGAGGCGGGCCACGACCGCTTTGCCCGGGACCTGATTTCCTACTCGCTGGTGAAAATGATGGGCCGCCTGGATCTCTCGCTCGACGAACTCATGGGGCTGGGGCGCGTGGACCCCAAGGACCCCACCGAATTGTTCTGCATGACCGTCCTCGGCTTGAAATTCTCCCGCGCCGCCAACGCCGTCAGCGAATTGCACGGCCAGGTCAGCCGCCAGATGTGGCAATGCCTCTGGCCGGACAAAAAGGTGGAGGAAGTCCCCATCGGCCACATCACCAACGGCATTCATCTTATGAGCTGGATGAAAGGGACCGTGCGGAAATTCTGGCAGCGCAAACTCTCCGGCGCCGGCGCTCCCCACCCGGTCGAACACCTCGGCAGCGAAACGACCACATTCTGGCAGCACGAACACGGAATGTCCCTCGAAAAGGAAGTCAACTCCCCCGAATTCTGGAAAAAAATCGCCGACCCCAAATTCATCTCCGACGAGCAGCTTTGGGCCTTGCGCTACAAGCTCCGCCGCGAATTGATCGAATTCGCCCGCCGCCGCCTCCTCATCGCCGGCCAGCGCCTCTCCGAATCCGATTTCATCGCCTTCGATCAACTCCTCAATCCCGACGCCCTGACCATAGGTTTTGCCCGGCGGTTCGCCACCTACAAACGCGCCCCGCTCATCTTTGATCAGTTCGACAACATCGTCAAACTGGCGCATGACCGCCAGCGCCCCGTCCAATTCATCTATTCCGGCAAAGCCCATCCGCGGGACGACGAGGGCAAGCGCTTCATCCAGCGCATCATTCACCTGAGCAAATTCAGCGAACTCAAGGGCAACCTGGTCTTTATCGAGAATTACGATGTCCACGTCGCCCGCCAAATGGTCTCCGGCTGCGACGTCTGGCTCAACAATCCGCGCCGCCCCTTGGAGGCCTCCGGCACCAGCGGACAAAAGGCCGGCTGCCACGGCTGCCTGAACCTGAGCATCATGGACGGCTGGTGGCGCGAAGGCTTCGACGGCACCAACGGCTTTGCCATCGGCGACGATTCCAACCCCGCCTCCGTCGAAGAACAGGACCAGCGCGACAGCGCCAACCTCTATCAGGTGTTGACCACGCAGGTGATTCCCGCATTCTTCGATCGCGATGAGGCGGGGATTCCCAGGCGCTGGGTGGCCAGGATGCGGCGGGCCATGGCGACTCTGGTGCCCCAATACAACACTTGGCGCATGGTCCAGGAATACACTCGCAAATACTACCTCGCCAAATAAGACCGGCGCCGCAATGACGGCCCTGGCCAAACCAGGCGGTAAAGCGTATTCGGAGGGTCTTCGCGAACCGGCTCTGCTGGACTCCGCCGCGGGCGCGCCCGAGGCCAGCTTTGGAGGCCGATCTCCGTTTGGCGGCCTGGTGGAGGTGGCAGCCGCTTGTCTGTTTGACTTATATCTTGAGTTTCCCACTCCCGTGCCGTACCAAGTGCCTCATGCGATTTATCGCCACCATCATCGAAAAACTGCAGCGCCATCCCAAGCGCATGGTCTTCCCGGAAGGAACCGAGCCGCGCGTCTTGCAGGCGGCGCGCCAGTTCCATTCCCTGCGCCTCGGCGCGCCCATCCTCCTGGGCAACCGCACCCAGATCAAGGACGCCGCCGCCCAATTGAATGTCTCCCTGGAAGGCGTCCGCATCATTGATCCCGCCCAAAGCGCCGAACTTCCCGCCTTCATCAAGCGCTATGAACTGCTCCGCCGCGTCAAAGGCATTCAGGAAAAGGAGGCGCAGGAGGCCATGCTGAACCCCAATTACTTCGGCGCCATGATGCTGGCCATGCACCAGGCCGACGGTTTCATCTCCGGCACCAAACAAAGCTCCGGCAGCGTCCTTCGACCCCTCTTTCAAATCGTCAAGGTCGCCCCGGAAAGAACCACCGCTTCCAGTTGCATGGTCTTGGAGGTCGAAGACACTGGCTTCGGCCACAAAGGCGTTCTGTTCATGGCCGATTGCGGCGTGATTCCTGAACCCGATGTCGAGCAGCTTTCCGACATCGCCATCTCCACCGCCCAACTGGCTCGCCTGCTCCTGGGAACCCGGCCCAAGGTCGCCCTGTTGTCCTACTCCACCAAAGGCAGCGCCACCCACCCTTCCATCGGCAAAGTCCAGGCCGCCACCGCCCTCGCCCAAAAAAAAGCCCGCGACATGGCCTTGGACGCCGATTTCGACGGCGAACTCCAGGTGGATGCCGCCTTAGTCCCCGAAATCGCCTCCCGCAAACTCCCCGAAAGCCCCGTCGCCGGCCGCGCCAACGTCTTGATATTTCCAGACCTCAACGCCGGCAATATCGGCAGCAAGTTGCTCCAACACGTCGCCAAGGCCCACGCCTACGGCCAAATCCTCCTCGGCTTGGATCGTCCCGCCGCCGACGTTTCCCGCGGCTCCAACGCCCATGACATTCTGGGCGTGGCCGCCATTGTCGGCGTCGAATCCATCCGCTACGCCGACCTCCACCCCGCGCTTGCCAGGCCGGATCACAAAATCGCCGGCCCCGAATGAACCGTCCGGCGCCTGATTGCCACATGAACACAGTCACCCCACGCCTCTACATCGCGGCCACCCGGCAGAACGATGGCAAAACCACCGTCTCCCTCGGCCTCCTCGCCGCCTTGCAGGGCGCCTATCCCCGCATCGGCTACATCAAACCGGTCGGCCAGCGCTTTGTCGAAATCGAAGAGCAGAAGATTGACGAAGACACCGTCTTGATGGACAAAGTTTACGGCCTCAATTGTCCCCTGGTGGATATGAGCCCCATCGCCGTCGAGCCGGATTTCACACGCAAGTACTTGCAATCCTCCAACAACGAGGCCCTCGTGAAAAAAATCACCAAAGCCTTCGACCGCGTCGCCTGGGAAAAGGACTTCGTCCTCTGCGAAGGCTCCGGCCACGCCGGCGTCGGTTCGGTCTTCGAACTCTCCAACGCCCAGGTCGCCAAAATCCTCGGCGCCAAGGTCGTCATTGTCAGCAAGGGCGGCATCGGCAAACCCATTGACAAGATCTATCTCAACCAGGCCGTCTTCGATCGCGAGGGCGTCGAAATCATCGGCGTCATCCTCAACAAGGTCCTCCCCGACAAACTGGATTACATCACCGA
>JBEKOF010000082.1:0-17005 GCA_049522055.1 Verrucomicrobiota bacterium
AAGCCCCCGCCCCAGCCTTGAAGAGGAAACGCTCCGAAATGAACCATTGACCCCTCAAGCCGAAAGGAACTATGAAATAAAGACGAAAGCTCGCTTGACAATTCCCATAGCAGGGTCGCCTCTCGCACCTCTGGTGCGCATCCTTCTGTTGTTCCGACTCCGAGGCGTCCGTGGGTGTTTCCTATGTTTTGTGTTCCACACCGGCGAAAACCTCGTCTGCCGTTGCGGGTGCATTTCACTTCTTTGGGGGACTCCTGTAGGCGAAGAAGCGCTTTAAGATTTCGGACCTTTCAATCCCCCAAATCCAGTCCACGTCACCACACCGCCCAAGAAAGCGATATCCGCACTGCCATTGCCTCCTCGTCCCTCTCGTATTGCAAAGCCTGGTCGGCCAAAGTAAAGTCCGGCGTCAATGAATGGTATTCTTGTCGCAACCGGCTTTGGATGTCGAATGTTCAGCCGCGCGGGTGAAGCTCCAACAGAACTTCCTGGCAGGCTCGTTTCCGCGTTGGCCCCTGACATAGGCGGCGCCTGTCTGGCCGTCGTTGACAAACAGCAAATTTGGAGACGCAGCGCCAATGGCCAATGGTCCCAACTGGCCACTGCGGGCATCGGGCTGCAATCAATCCTCTCCGTTGGTGGCACCCTCTTTTGTGGAGCGATGGAAGAGCCGGTCATGCTCCGCATCCCTCCCGGCGGGGAACCAGAACGACTCAAAAGCTTCGACCATGTTCCAGGACGCTCTGAGTGGAGAGCCGGCGGTCCCCCATTGGGCGTGCGCTCTTTGACGGCCACCGCCGACGGCGCTGTCATTCTGGCCGCAGTGCATGTTGGCGGCATCCCCCGATCCGCTGATCAGGGCGAAACCTGGACCCCGACCATTCCAATTATGTTCGATGTCCACGAGGTCTGCTCGCACCCGGCCTTGCCGAACATTGTTGCGGCTGCCGCGGCCGTCGGTTTGTGCGTTAGCCGCGACGCGGGGCGGAATTGGAACGTGCTCTCGGAAGGTCTTCAACTGACGAACTCGCTTGCCGCTGCGGCTCTTGCTGATGAGGTCCTCTTCAGCATTCAGGACGGCCCTTTTGCAAAACGTTCCCAGCTCTGGCGATGGCGGATCAGTGGCGCGCGTGTTGAGCAAGTCCGCGATGGATTGCCCCAATGGCTCCATGGCAAAATTGATACCGCTCACATCGCTGCCGGCGCCGGACAAGCTGCCATCCTCGATGGCGGCGGCAATCTCTGGCTTTCCAGAGCCGGATCCAGCGGTTGGCAGCGCCTTTCCACCGGCCTGCCCTACGCTTTTGCCCTTTTAATCCTCTAGCTTGCGAAAAACTGTTAAAGTTGTTCAGCAATGAAACCCAAACTCCTCCTCGGCCTCGCGCTGGTCGTGATGGCTTACTTAAAAAAACGGCAGTTGAGCTTTTTCAATCATTAGTAAACAACTCATATTACTCATATTTACACCGATCAGCAGTCCGAACTCATGTTGTACAGTGCTCGTATCCAAATAGTTACAATTCAATCCGCTTGCCAGTTTCTGCGCCTTCCCCGACAATATTCCCCCCTCCAAAACCTCCGATTTCTCCGATTTTTCCGATTTTTCCCGCATGATCCGTTCCGCCTAAATCTGGGAAGAGGGTCTTTGGTGCTGGGGCGATGCGGCGGAGCGCGCGGCGTGGATTTTTGCCTCCAAATCCATCAAGGAGATGCGGCGCCGGGCGCCAAAGGCCTGGGAGCTGTGCGGGTAACGGCTGATGAGCCGTTCCATCGTGGCGCGACCGGCCTGAGGGTCGGCCAGGTATTTGATCTGCCAGGCGGCGACTAGGCTCATCCAGTGGGCGGCTTTGTCGGCGGAGGCGCCGGGCATGCTCAAAAGCAGTTCGATTTGTTCGATGGCGGGGGCGACTTTGCCCAGGCGCTCGGCCAGTATCCGGGCCAGTTCTTCGCGGACGGCAATATCGTCGGGATTGAGTTCAAGCTTACGCACGCACTCATTGGCCCGGGCGGCGGCTTGTGGCCGGTCAATGGCCGGCCCGCAGGGTCCGGTGGGAAGGTCGAGGTGACTGCCCAAAGCGGGAAGAGAAATGGGTTTGCGGGTCTGGCTTTCGATCCAATCCTCCCGGCTGTGGGGCAATTGGTTCAGGCGCAGGCGGGCCATCCGGCTCATGTGGGTGTCCGGGTAGCGCCGGCAGATTTCTTCCAGGCTGTCGCGGGCCGAGGCGGGATCGCCGGCCAGTTTCAACTGCCAGTCAGCCAGCCGCTGGAAGGCGACGCAAATCTCCGACGCGGTGGCCTGCGGGAGGGCGCAGATGTCCCGGATGATTCGTTCGGCGCCGGCCAGGTCGTCGAAGTGGTTGGCGTAGAGTTCGGCCAGCATCATCCAGCCGTTGAAATCCTCCTCGGATTTTTCCAGTTCCTCGATCACGGCCAATTCCGCGTCCTTGTATTTGTCGCCGTGCATTTTGGCGATGGCGCGGGAGTAGAGAGGGGCGGTCTTGTTGGGGAAAACCAATGGGATGGTACTGTGAAAAACCGGCAGCAGCCAGAGGGCGCCAGCGACGCCCGCGGCGTACCAGCCAAAAGCCCAGAGGATCAGGGCGGCCAGGGGCGCGGGCAAAATGGAACAGCCCAAACAGGTTTGGGCGAATAGCCGGCGATCCTGCGCGCGCTGGGCCAGGAGGATGACCAACCATGCCAGGGTCACCGCCGCCCAAAAAGAGGCGATGACAAAGAGGCCGGTCGCGGCGGCGTGGAGGAAGGCTGAAAACTTGTCCGCGCCGCTCGGGGCCATTTGAATGCGAACCATCAGCGGGGGAAAGTGCGCGGACAGGCCGGAATTAAAGAGCAGCCAGATGAGCAGCGGGGCGGCCACTCCCTTGATCGCCCAAACCCAGAACCACTGGCGCAGTTTTGCCTCTTGCGCTTTCGGGAGCCGCTTCCAAAGATCGGAAGCAGCCATCCAAACGCCGGCGAGCATGATGATGGCGCCAAGCAAAGCCATGTTGGATATTACGATACATGATTAGAGGGACGGCGGCACAGTCTTTTTGCGGATGGCGTGATGCGGCCAAGCAGCAGCTCGATCGCCAGAAGATCATTGAAAGCTGTATTCAACGGCATGGTCACTGAAACCATTCGAGTGTTTCAAATGCTGGCTGCACACTCCCGATGTTGGTATCGGCGGCGGTCTGAGATCGTGTTTTTCGACGTCCAGGTGACTTCGTTGGTGATGCTGAAGTTGCCCTGCTCCTCCAATAGCACTTTTCCATTCTTCCAATTGATACGAGTTGCGCCATCGGTCAAAACTCCGGTCAAGCCGCCCTCCCAATCCAAAGCAATCACTTCCGAGTGGGCTTTAAGAACACCCCTGCATTTGTCGCCCTTCTCGTTCACAAAAGTCAGATTGGTCCCGGGTTGGAATTCCGCCGGGAATCTGGTCAAAACCGCAAAGGTTCTGCCCATTCCCGAACCCTACAACCTCGTCTTCCCCTCCAGCCTAGCCTTCGCCCATCTTGCTTAGGCCGCCGCTGCAAGCTTGGCCCTCGTTGCCGCACTGCTGCGCCGATCCCTCTTCTTAGCAGCCTTCACTTTCGCCCATCTCGCCTTGGTCGCAGCGATAATGGCCGCCCTTCCCGCCGCACTCAACCGCCTCTTGCCCCGCTTGCCCTTCTTCGCCCCTTTTGCCTTCGCCCACCGTATTTTTCGTGCCTTGGCCAAAGCCTTCACCAGTTTGCGTTTGTGGGCGGCGGACATGTGATATTTTCGCTTGGCTGGAGCGGGGGCTTCTTTGGCGGACGTGATTGGAATTTCACCTCCACCAGCAATGGAATCAATCTGGCTTTGCAGCGTTTCGATCTGCTCTCTGATCGCGATGATTTGACTGAGTTGGCTTGTCGTCAAACTTGAAAGATTTGTCATGGGGAATTTGTAATCCTGGACTGGGTTTGGAGTCAATCACGAAATTGGCAGGGGCAAGCACCCCTGGGACCGGTCAGACCCCAAGATTCCGCCAAGCCAGGGGTCCTGCAAGGTCGTGTTACATCGCGGGGCATTGACTACCGCTGCAAGTCACCGTTCTCCGCGACGCCGGGTTCATCGAGCAACTGGATGGATGAAGCCGGGCCGAGGTCGGCGTCGCCGCTCCACGATCTGAGCGCCCAGACCACCTTCTTGTCAGGGGTGACTTCCAGCACTTGGACGGTATTAGGCCAGTCTTTGGAATTCTTGACGACGTAGGGGCACCAGTTGCAGATGACGGTGTTGCCGTTGGCTAGCCGGCTGACCTCTTGAATGGTGAAGAGCTTGATATCGGGGCAGTCTTTCTGGGTGAAATCCCACACGGTTTCGCCTTGGGGGTTGACTTCGCGGACGCCTGCCTGCGAACAGCCGATGAGGGTATTGCCATTATGGAGGCGGACCACGGACCAGGGCTGATTCACCTTGACAGACCAGATTTCCTTGCCGTCGGCGTCATATTCCGAGACCTTATTCATATCCAGATGACCGGCGAGGTAGGTGCCGGCCTTGGTCAGGCGGACGCGGCGGAATTGCATGTGGGCGGTGTCTGGTTTGCCGGTGGGGAGGATGACTTCCTTTTCGACCTTGCCGGTGAGGATATTGATCGTCATGGCTTTGGCCGGGTTTCCGTTCTGCACGACCATGACGCGGTCGGCGCCGATGGGCTGAATGGAATGCATCTCCGTACCCTTCGGGGCCTCGATGCTCCAGAGAATCTTTTTGTCAGGCGTGATGATGGAGAAACCGATCTTCCTGCAGAAGGCGATGTTGCCGTTGGAGAGCATGGTGGCGTCGCCAAGTTCCTCAAGCGTGCCGTCGGGGTCATTGATGGGGATGGAGTAACTCCAGACGACTTTGCCACCGCGCACGACAGACATGATCTGGTCCTTGCGGCGCGTATCCCATTCGCCGGTGAACAGGAAGGGATGCTGCGCCAAGCCACTGCCAGGCAGGATGGCAGGCGAAAGGGGCGGCGCGGGCGAAGCCGGAGCGTTGGTGGAAACACCGGCGGCAGCACCGGCCATGCAGGGGGTTAAAACGGCCAGCGCACCTATGACCGAAAGACAGCTCAATGCATTCATGGCTTGGAGTTGGCGTGAAGTCCGCCGGTTTTTGTGGAAAATAGCCGAAAACGCGGGAATTGTCGAGCGATTTGTTCCTGCCGGGAAGGTCTGAAGCAAGCAGGGAGATGCCGGCTGGCAATCAACCTTGCCTGCATTCCCGGTTTCCAACAAAATACCGGGGGTGCAGCCGAAACAGACCCGAATAGTTACTTTGATGAAATTGGCCAGCCTTATGCGGTTTTTTTTCCTCGCGTTCCTGCTCTCCGCTTTCTTAGGCAGCGCCGATGGAACGACCCCTCCGCCGGATCTCAAGGGCGGCACAAGCATTGTGGACACCGCGTCCGTCCGGGGCAAAGTGATGTGCGGTTACCAGGGTTGGTTCCGCTGCCCCAATGATGCCGCCAATATGGGCTGGATACATTGGAGCCGTGATCCGCAACAGATTGCGACAAATCTCCTGACGTTTGAGTTGTGGCCTGACATGACTGAATATTCTGCCACGGAGCGTTATCCCGCGCCTGGTTTCACCTATCCCGGAGGCAGTCAGGCGGAGTTGTTCAGTTCTGATAATGCCCAAACAGTGCTCCGCCATTTCGAGTGGATGCGCGATTACGGCATTGACGGCGCCTGGCTGCAACACTTTCTGGTGGACCTGCCCGGCGGACCGATTGCGAACCGGTATCCATCCCGTCTGAGGGTGCTGAACCATGTCCGTGCCGCGGCGCTCAAAACCGGCCGGGTCTGGGCGCTTTCCTATGACATCGCCGGCATGCCAGAGGGAAAGGTCTTCGATGTGCTCACGGCGGATTGGAAGAAAATGGTGGACGAAAGAATTGTGGAAGATCCACGTTACCTGTATCAAAGCGGCCGGCCAGTCGTGCAAATCTGGGGCTTTTATTATGAGAACGATAATAACCACATCAGCGCGCAACTGGCCGACCGGCTGATTGACTTTTTCCAGACTCCGGGCCGTTATTCCGCCTTCCTTCTCGGCGGCGGCGATTGGTTCTGGCGGCACAATCCCGACCCGGCCTGGCAGAAGTTTTACCGGAGGTTCGGCGCCTACTGCCCTTGGAATGTAGGCAATTATGTGCGGGATGAAACCGGCGTGAAACATGCGGCTACTAATTATTGGGCGGATGATCAGCGCGAGTGCCAACGGCTGGGAATGCTCTGGATCCCAGTGGTCTACCCGGGCTTCAGTTGGGACAATCTGCAAAGGCTCACGCCGGGCGCCAGCCTGATTGCTCGTCGGGGCGGCCAGTTTCTTTGGGAGCAGTTCAATGCGTTGTCGAAGCTGGGCGCGGACACCGTGTACGTGGCGATGTTTGACGAAGTGGATGAGGGCACGGCCATTTTCAAAGTGACCAGTTCTCCACCGGCGCAAGGACACTTTGTCGGCTACGAGGGTTGGCCCAGCGATTGGTACCTGCGCCTGGTCGGGGATGCCGCGCGCCGCTTACATGACAAGCAGCCCATCCCTGTTGAGATCCCCTTTCAGCCATAAACCAATCCTCCTCGATTGCCGCCCGGGGTTGGCGGTGTCTTAATTTAAATCCCTCTTATAGTCTATTCGTTCCATAGCCCACATGCAGGTTAATATTGTGATCGTTTGTCATTATGTCCACCAATGATGTAAAGGGCTTCACAGAGTTCAAGGTCTCCTTGAAATGCAGTTGCAAGCCCCATGATAATTCCTTTCCATTTGCGGGAATTGCTGTAAGCCTTATTGCCTCAGACACGGGGCCGCGCGTACCAAAATGCAAAATGGGAAGCATTTTGAACTCTCCCGACAGCATTTGGCTAAATGTTGTGCCATACGTTTCAAAAGCGGAGTTCGATTCCTCCACCATGTCAATGACCCACGGCTGTTCATTGCTCGCGGAATCAACGCTAAAGGCATGTGCCCGATCTACCCAAATTTTGGCCGCGCCCCCCTCCAGAAACGGACCGTTATTATATAGTGAAAACCTTATGTCCGACCAGTTCGCCCCGATAGGAATGGGCACTACTGCCACGCCCTTGAAATCAATCACGAAGCCGCCATTAAATATCGTGAGGTTAAAATTCGTTTGTGAAAAAACATCATTTGTGAGCCGCAATGGAAGCCCCCTTTCACCATTTACAGAAATACATAATTGCAGAACATCTCCCTTTTTCAAACTCTCAGAATTCCGTTCAGCGCGGACTTTCGACACAACGACAAACCCGGTAACGACGGCACAAATTATCCATATCAGAACCATCCGCCTGACTTTCAACACTTTGTGCAGCGACATAATGCACGCCGTCTGCCCGCATAAAGCCATCCCGCTGTAAAACATAATATGCGTAAGATTCTGAGCATCCAGCAAATCAGGGAAGGCCCACAAAAGCTCGCCAATAGAAAGGATAAGCGCAACCAGTTCAGCCTTGCTAAGGCGTGGTTTGTTTCTCCGTCGAGCCTTAGCCGGGGAGAATTGTTGCTTTGGGTCTTGGCTATTTTTTTGACCGGATGCTTCGTCGGATTCACGGCTGTCACCATTCTCGAATGGTGTGGGTATTATTGAATCAGACATTTGACATCCTTAAAATGTGTGCAAACTTAAAATCGCTTAGGGTGCGTAAGTTAATTGGCAAACCCCGCGTTCCTTACAATCGCGGTTTGGGAGTCCGAGGCTCCTCGCATCCATTTTTATGCTGCCGCCTTTTCCACGCCAGCCGCCGCGAGCAACGCCTGCCGTATCCATGCGGACTTTCGCTGTTTGGTTTGGCGGATTATATCAAACAGTTGCCGTGCTTCGCCTGGCGTAAGCCGGGCTGCAACGACGATTCCCTTGGCATGTTTCGTGCCAATCCGTGGCCTTCCGACGCTTTTTTTCATAATAAATGTTTACAAATAAGTTGACGGTAATATAGTTTAGGTTTACATTTATTACAAGATAAAAATTGATATGCCAAACATCCTGAAAATCGAAAAGAAAATCGCCGTGGTTTCCATGTTGGCCGAGGGGTCAAGCATCCGCTCCATTGAGCGGGTCACGGGCGTCAACCGCAATACCATTATGAGCCTGGGCCTGCGCGTCGGCGGAGCCTGCATAAAGATCATGGACGCCAAAATGCGCGGCCTGTCCAGCAAACAAATTGAGGTTGACGAAATATGGGGTTTCATCGGGGCCAAGCGGAGAAACGCGGAGAGAACTGGGCATTACGGCGATGTCTGGACTTTCATTGCGATTGATTCTGAATCGAAATTGATTCCTTCATTCGTGGTTGGCAAGCGGGATACCTATCACGCTCGCGCTTTCATGGAGGATTTGGCGGCCCGTCTTTCCCGCCGCGTCCAGATTTCAAGCGATGCTCTGGCGGCATATCCAGAGGCAGTGGAGCGTGGATTTGGCAGTGAAGTGGACTACGGCCAACTCGTAAAAACGTACAGTGTCGAACACTGCGGTAATTTCAAAGAGGCGGCAAAACGGTATTCCCCGGCGGAAGTCGTAAAAACCGAAAAGACGATTGTGACCGGGATGCCGGACGTGAGCCGGATTTCCACTTCCCATGTCGAAAGCCAAAATCTCACCTTGCGTATGCACTGCCGCCGGTTGACGCGCCTGACAAACGCTTTCAGCAAAAAATTTGAGAATTTTCAAGCTGCGGTGGCCTTGAACTTCGCGTATTACAACTTTTGCAAGATTCACAGTTCCATCCGCATGACCCCGGCAATGGCGGCTGGCGTGGAAAAGAGCATTTGGACGGTTGAGGAATTGGTCAAAGCCTGTGGAGAATAAACGATATATCGAACGGCTGCAAGGGGTGATTCAGCACTTGCACGGATGCAGGGCGCATTGGGTGGAGTCCGTGCCAGTGCATGAGGTCTTTCGCGGCCAGACGGTCTGGCGGGGGGATGTGGAGGTTTTCACCTTGGACGGCCACCCGAAGGCCAAACGAGCTTATGGCTGGTCGTATAGCGAGCCTGAGCAATTCATCACGATCTTGGAACTACCGCCCGTGGATTCAGCTGAATCGGCGGTCAAGGTGGGCGTGTCGTATCAGGTCAAGCAGGGGCGAAAATCCAAACAATAAACGTGCCAAGTGAACCCGGAAAATAAAACAATTCAAATTAAGACACCGCCCCGGGGTTCGCAGGTTTGACTTGTCAGCTGAAACCGGTTATCTTTATACGCGATGCCCCGGGAATTACAGGACAAGCATTTCCGTCCCCTGCACGGTTACCGGTGGGGGGCCTTGGCGCGTGTCGCTTTGGTGTTGGCCGCTGCTTTGGCCGGAATGGCCAACGCGCAAACCCTCACGGACATTGGCTCCGGCAATCCGACCCCAGGTCCCGGTGATATCTCCCAGTTGAACACCAACGGCAACCAAACCGCGCCCGACGGTCTGAATTACTACACCGACAACCAGACCGGCCATAGCGACGGCGAGCCGGGCCAGACCTTCGCCACACTGGCCAGTCCCAACGGCTACCTGTTGACTTCCGTGGCTATCCGGACCTCTGGGCTGGGTTCCGACAGTGGCATCTCCACAGCCCAGCCCTATTATCTCCACCTTTATTCGGTGTCCGGCGCCACGGTGACCTTGCTGCAAACCTGCACCTCGGCCAGCGTGACATTCAATGACGGCGACTGGCTGCGATGGACCGGGCTTTCGTTGGCGCTGTCGGCAAATGCAACTTATGCCTGGTCGTTCGGCAAAGCCAGCTCGACCACTGGCTGGGAGGCGCTGGCTGTCGCCAGCAACCGTCCGTACGCCGGCGGCCAGATCGGGCTGTTCCCCACTGCCGGCGGGGCCATCATCTTCGGCAGCAGCCATGAATTTGACACCGTTTTCGACTTGGGCATCGTGCCCGCCAGTGAGCCAAGCATCAACCAATTCACCGTCTCGCCGGCGACCAATGTATTTGCCGGGACGGCGGTGACCTTCACGGCCAGCGTCACGGGCGCGCAGCCACTTTCCTTTCAATGGCTGTTCAACAATGGCGCCGGATATGCCCCGCTTCCGGGGGCGGGCACCAACACCCTGGCGCTCGACGCTGCGGTCACCAATACCGGCTCGTATCAACTGGTGCTGACCAACAGTTACGGCGCGGTGACCAGCGCGCCGATCACACTTACAGTGACGCTGGACACCAATCCGCCGGTGGTTTTGGGCGCCTTGAGCTTCGGCGCCACTAATGTGGAACTGAATTTCTCCAAAATACTCCAGCCTGCCACCGCCACCAATCTCGCCAATTACACCTTCAGCGATGGCCTGGCCATCACCGCCGCGTCACTGGCCGGGAACGGCTCGTCGGTGGTTCTTACCACCGCGCCGTTGCTTTACGGCAGCAACTATACGCTGATCATCAACGGCATCCTCGATCAGGCGGTTCCGCCCAACCCCATAGCCTCCAACACGCGGGTCAGTTTCACCGCATCTGTGCGCAATTGCATGTCACTGGACCTGGGCTGGCGTTTTGAACTGGGGGACCCGGTGGACGTGACCACCAACGTGACCTATTACCCTGAAATCCCCGATCTGGCCAAGCTCGACGCCGACGAAATAGGCTCCGCCACCAACCACCTGTCCGAAACCTACATGGAGACCATCCGCATTGATCCGATTGCCACGCAGGCCGGGGAGAATGTATCCTTCGTGCAGACCAACTACAACGACAGCGCGTGGCAGGCGGTCAATCTGCCGCATGATTGGGTGGTGGCCTTGCCGTTCAGTTCCAGCGCCGACGCCGGGCACGGCTTCAAATCCGGAATCTCCGGCTCGACCAGTCCGAACACGATTGCCTGGTATCGTCATACGTTTACCCTCCCGGCGAATGTCGCGGGCCAGGCGATGTGGCTGGAATTTGGGGGCGTTTACCGCAATTGCCTGGTGTGGTTGAACGGCCACATTCTGGGACGCAACGTCAGCGGCTACGCAAGCTTCTATTTTGATGTCACGCCCTACGTCAATGCCGGCGGGACCAATGTGCTGGTGGTGCGCGTGGATGCCAGCCGATTCGAGGGCTGGTTCTATGAAGGCGCGGGCATTTACCGCCATGTCTGGCTGACGACCCAGAATCCCGTTCACGTCGCCGAATGGGGAACCTATGTGGTCACCACTTCGCTGGCCGGTTCCAATGCCACCATCACCATGCAAACCGATGTCACCAACCAAAGCGGGTTGGCCGCCACGCAAGCCAGTTTGACCTCCACTATTCTCGACGCCAACAGCAATGCCGTTGCCACCGTCACTTCGGCATTGAGCGTTCCCGCCGGCCAGGATTTGGTCGTAACGCAGACGGTGACGATGCCGGCAAATTTGTGGTCCCCCCAAACGCCCTATCTTTACAACCTGGTCACCACTGTGAGCAATCAAAACACCGTCGCGGATATTTACAACACCCCGTTTGGCGTGCGCACCGTTTCGATTAATTCAACCAACGGCATCTTCATCAACGGGCAGCGTGTGGAAATCCAGGGGATGTGCAACCATCAAGACCACGCAGGGGTCGGTTCGGCGCTGCCGGACCGCCTCCAATATTACCGCCTGGAACGGCTCAAGGAGATGGGCGTCAATGGTTGCCGGACCTCTCACAACGAACCCACAAAGGAGTTTCTGGACGCGTGCGACCAGTTGGGGATGCTGGTGCTGGATGAAAACCGCCGCCCCGGCACCAACGCCGAGCCTTTGGGCGAGTTAAGCCGGCAAATCCGCCGCGACCGGAATCATCCTTCCGTCTTCATGTGGTCGCTGGCCAATGAAGAACCCCTTCAGACCACTTCCGCCGGCGCCACGATCATACAGGTCATGCAGAACCTGGTCCATTCGTTGGATTCAACGCGCTTATGCACTGCCGCCCTGAATGATTGGGGAGTCGGCTTTAGCTTGGTGCTGGATGTCAACGGCTTCAACTATTCCCTCGGCTCCCAGGATAGCTTCCACGCCAGCTACCCGGATGAGCCGATCATCGGCACCGAAACCTCCAGCCTTGTCAGCGATCGTGACCTCTACACCAATGATACCGTCAACGGCTACGTCTGGGGTTACGACATCGAGAACGCCGATGTGTCCTGGGGCGAGCCGGCGGAAGTCTGGTGGCCCTACTACGATGCCCGTCCCTGGGCCTCCGGCGGATTCTCCTGGACCGGCTTCGATTATCGCGGGGAGCCGACGCCCTACGGCTGGCCCTGTATCAACTCGCATTTCGGCACGATGGACACCTGTGGTTTTCCCAAGGATAATTTCTACTATTACCAGGCCAATTGGACGCTCAAGCCTGTCTTGCACGTTTTCCCGCAATGGAACTGGGCAACCCCAGGACAGCCCGTCAACATCTGGGCTTTCGGCAACTGCCAGACGGTGGAATTGTTCACCAACGGCGTCAGTTTGGGACGGCAAACGCTCAATGTTCAGGGCCATGTCGAATGGGACAACGTGGCTTACGCGCCGGGAACGCTCCAGGCCGTGGGCTATGACAGCGGCGTGCCCGTTCTCACCAATACCGTCGTCACCACGGGAGTGCCGGCGGCCGTCGCGCTGATTCCAGATCGCAGCACCATTCTCGCCGATGGGCGCGATGTTTCCGTGGTCACCGTTGCCGTCGTGGATGCCCAGGGAAACACCGTGCCCACCGCAAGCAATACCGTGACCTTTGCCGTCAGCGGCGGCGCCATTATCGGCGTCGGCAACGGCAACCCCAGCGATCACGAAGCCGACAAAGCCAGCCAGCGCACCGTTTTCAATGGATTGGCTGAAGTCATCGTCCAGTCAACTAATCAACCCGGCGAGATTATCCTCAGCGCCACTTCCACGGGTCTGACCTCCGCCAATGTCACCATCACCGAAGCGGCGGCCTTGCCGCCGCCGGCCGCCCCCGCCGGCGTGGCAGCCGTCGGAGGCAATGCTCAGGTGGCGGTCACTTGGGATGTCGTGCCAGGCGCGACCACCTATAATCTCTGGCGGGCCACAAGCAGCGGCGGCCCTTACACCCTCATCGCCGCAAACATCGGGAGCGTGAACCTCGGCTACGAAGACAACACCGTTGCCAATCTGAATACCTATTATTACGTGGTCACGGCCAATGGAAACGGCGTGAGCAGCAATTCCGCCGTAGTCAGCGCCACTCCCGCGGCCATCGTCACCGGCTTAACGGCGGCCGTCACCGATGGCCGGATTGCGTTGAATTGGAATCCCTTGCCCGGCGCCAGTTACAATGTCAAGCGTTCCATCGTCACCGGCGAACCCTACGCCGCCATTGCGTTGGCCCTTTCCAAAACCAATTACACCGACTCCAATGTCGCCACCTGCCAGACCTATTACTATGTGGTCACCGTCACCAACGCCGGCTACGAAAGTCTGCCTTCGGCCGAGGCCGGGGCCTCAGTGCCGGGTGGAAGTCCGCCATCGCCCTGGCTCAATGCGGACGTTGGGTCCGTCGGCTTGCCGGGAAGTGTGTCCTACTGCGGCGGCCAGTTTACCATCTCCGGTTCTGGCGCTGACATCTGGAGCACCAACGACGCCTTTCAGTTCGTTTACGTTTATGTCCCCAACTGCACCAACTGCGATATTCGTGCCTTTGTGGCCAGCGTCGAGGACACTGATTCCAACGCCAAGGCCGCCGTGATGATCCGCGAGTCCCTCGCCGCCGATTCCACCCACGCCTTGGTGGATGTGGAGCCAAGCGCTGGAATCGAGTTCCTCTGGCGGCCCTCCACCGGCGCATCAACCAGTTCCGCCTCCACTCCCGGCACCGCCCCAAACTGGGTGCGGTTGACCCGCACTAATTCCACCTTCCAGGGCTACTGGTCCTCCGACGGCAATTCCTGGACCCAGTTCGGAAGCGCCAGCATCACCATGTCCAATGGCGCCTACGTCGGCCTGGCCGTCTGCGCGCACGACAATTCCGTCCTCAACACCTCCGTGATTGAGGACGTCAGCGCCGGCTTCCTTCCTGTGATTACCCCGCCGACCCTTGCCCCAATCGCCAATCAAACCGTCAACGTTGGCCAGACCGTTGCAATTACTCCCATCGCCACCGATACCAACTCCCCGCCACCGCCACTCACCTTCAGTCTCCTCGCCGCCCCTGCCGGCACCACACTCACACAAACCAACAACACCAACCCCGCCTTCAATTGGCGCCCCGCCGTGAGCTACGCCAACACCGTCAACCCGGTGACCCTGAAAGTGGCGGTCAACGGCTCATCCAGCCTGAGCGCCACGCAGAGCTTCTCCATCACGGTCAATCCTCTGGCGCTGCCCACCGTTCCGTCGGTCGGCTGGAGCAACGGCCTCTTCACCATGTTCATTACCAACAGCATCGTCGGCCCCGACTACGCGGTGGAGGCCTCCTCGAACTTGGTGACCTGGAGCACCCTCTTCATCACCAACTTCCCGCCGAACTCCTTCCAATGGACCGACACCAATCCGCCCACCGCTCCGGCTGAATTCTATCGCCTCAAAGTCGGCCCGCCGCTGCCATAGCAGTAACCTCGGACTTTTTAAATCGAAAAGTGTGTTGTTATCCGTTTTTTTATGGACTTTTTCCTTGCCTTCTGGCCCCGCTCCCCTAATACTGCCGGACAATCAATCGAAAGGACCCGGATAGTCTGCCCAATAGTCCAAACCACACCATGAAAAAACATCTGCCAATCCTCGTCGCCGCCAGCCTGGCGCTCTCCAACTTGTCCGCTTTTGGGGGCGCGTTGGAATCTTACTTTCCTCTAAGCGGCCTCGGCCAGCAGACGTTCGTTTACGA
The DNA here is from genome assembly GCA_049522055.1 of Verrucomicrobiota bacterium. Taxonomy (GTDB): domain Bacteria; phylum Verrucomicrobiota; class Verrucomicrobiia; order Limisphaerales; family Palsa-1400; genus JBEKOF01. The sequence continues at coordinate 14,815 of JBEKOF010000082.1, forward strand.
CGGCAGCCTGCCAATGACCCTGTCGGTCGCCGGTGAGGGCACCGACATCCAAGGCAATGCCCAATACGAAATGACAGAGACTTATGGGAAAACAGCCGTGAACTTGACACTGACTGAGGATACCACCAACGACGTCTGCTATTTTACCGGCGTTCCTGGATGGACCCACGTCTCGTTCAACCCGGAGGTGGTGCTCCTCAACGATAACATTCTGGAAAACGGGGGAACCGTCAAGACCTCCACAAAGGCCTCCCAAACGGGCATCAGCTACCCGGCTACTTTTACCATCAGGGTCGCCAAGGCCGGAACGATCACCGTCCAGGGTGAAACGTTCACCGACTGTCGCAGCATCACCTCCAGCGAAGTCGCTGATGTGCGCGGGCAAACCGTCACCGCCACGGCCCTCACGGCTTATCTCGCGCCCGGAGTGGGCATTATCAAGTTATTATTATCAGGCGGGCATTGGGCCGAATTGGTCAGCGGTACGGTGGACGGAGTCCCGGTTGGGGGTGGGGCTCTTTCTCAGATCACCGTCGGGGTCAGCGGCAGCGGGAGCGTGTCACCCAATTACAGCGGCCATTTGCTTCAGGTTGGCAAGCCCTATACCATGACCGCCATTCCCAAGGCCGGGTACATATTTGACAGTTGGTCCGATGGCGCCGTGGGCACGACGCCCAAGCTTTCATTCAACATGCAAAGCAATCTGGTTCTGCAAGCCAACTTCGTGCCGAATCCTTTTGCCGCTCCGGCGGGCGTTTACACCGGGCTGTTTTCGCCAGACAGCGGCCCCACAGTTCAGAACTCCGGGTGTTTCGCGCTCACGGTCTCGACCAAGGGCGCATTCTCCGGCTATTTGCTCACAGGCGCGACCCGCCATTCCATCAGCGGACAGTTCGACGGCGAAGGCCTCTTCACCAAGACCATCAATGCATCCGGCCAAAACTGGACAGTCACGCTGAATCTCGACCTCTCGGGCGGCAACTATATCAGCGGTGCCATCAGCAACGAAACGTGGACTGCGCAACTGTCTGGCTACAAGGCGGTGTTCAACGCGAGCAAGGACCCCACCTCCCACACGGGCGACTACACGATGATTTTTAACGGGACCGGCGGCTCGGCCGCGCTGCCGCAAGGGGATGGTTTTGCCTCAGTCACCATTGGCAAGGCGGGGGCAGTCACTCTGTCCGGATCTCTGGCCGATGGCTCTAAAATCACGCAGTCCGCCACCATCTCCCAATCCGGCGAATGGCCGTTCTACACCTCGCTCTATGGCGGCGCGGGCTGCGCTTCCGGCTGGATGATCGTGGGTGAATCGGGCGCGATCTCCGGAAACGTTGTTTGGATCAAGCCAAGCGGCGCCAGCGCCAATTATCCCGCTGGGTTCATAAACGCCACCACCGCTTCGGGCGGCCTTTATGCCAAGTCGGACAAAATCAGCAGTTTCAATTTCACCAACGCCGTGTTCAGCGGCGGCGCATTAGCCGCCAACATTGACAACCATATCAGCATCGGCTCCAACCTCAAGCTGACCAATCTCAGCTCCAATAAACTGACGATGACTTTCTCCCCTTCCACCGGAATCCTCCAAGGCACCGTGGTCAACCCGGCCGCCCCCGGTTCCAAACCCATCCCGTTTGGCGGCGTTCTGCTCCAGAATCAGGACGCCGCCCTCGGCTATTTCCTGGACGCCAATCAAAGCGGAGTCTTTGAGCTGGTAGCCCGGTAAAAGCCAGTAGCCAAGTCACCCGGATTCCTTGCCCGCGTATTTCTTCCCGGCCGTGTCCACCCGGATGGTTTCACCTTTGCCGATGAATAACGGCACCATGATTTCCAGCCCGGTTTCCAGCTTGGCTTCCTTCCACGTCGAATCAGAGCCGCCCCGGACGGGGGCGGCCGTCTCCACCACCTTGAGCGGGATTTGCGGCGGCAGGACGATGTCCAGCAGCCTCCCCTCGATCAGCATCGCTTTGTATTCCTCGTTCTCCTTCAGAAACCAGCGGCGCTCGCCCAGTTGCTCCTCACTGATGTCCAGTTCATCGAACGTCTCCGCGTCCAAAAACGTGTGCAACCCTCCTTTCGAGTAACTGTAGCTGATGCGCCGCGTCTCCAATTGCGCCACCGGAACCCGCTCGTTGTCGGCAAATACTCGTTCGATCACATGGCCGGTTTGGAGATGGCGAAGGCGGGTGTG
>JBEKOF010000083.1:0-21717 GCA_049522055.1 Verrucomicrobiota bacterium
GGGGGTTGCGAGAGTCTGCAGGTCGGCGCGTTTGACGAAGCGATCCGGCCGCCGGACGATTTCAGCCGGCGGATCGCGCGCAATACGCAGCTCATATTGCAAAGAGAATGCAATCTGACGCATGTGATAGATCCGGCGGGCGGTTCGTGGTTTGCGGAAGAGTTGACCGCCGAACTGGCCAGCCGGGCGTGGTCGCTGTTCCAGGAGGTGGAAAAGCGCGGCGGCATGGAAGCCGCGCTTCACGCGGGTTTTCCGCAGCAATCCATTGAGGCGGTGAGCGTGGAAAAGATGAGGGCGGTTGCGAGCGGCCGCAATTCGATTGTGGGGGTGAACCGGTATGCGAATCCGCGGGAGCGGCTGCTGGAAGCGCCGGCGGTGGACGCGAAGTTGTTTCACAAGCGGCGCGCGCAGCAGGTCGCCTCGCACCGCACTGCGCTGGATGATCCCGACAGCGAGATCGTGCTGAAGAAGCTGTCGAACATCGTGAGCATGCGGGGCGAGGGGCTTTTCGAGGAGTGCCTGGAGGCGGTGGGGGCGGGGGCCACGCTGGGGGAAATCGTCCGGGCCATTCGCATCCACGATTATCCGTGCCCGCCCATCACGCCGGTGCATCTTGCCCGAGCGGCCGCGCCGTATGAACGGCTGCGGGCCGCGCTGGAGCGGCACATCGCCCTGCACCACCAGCGCCCGCAGGTTTTCCTTTGCAACATGGGGCCATTGCGGGAGCACAAGGCGCGGGCAGATTTTTCGCGCGGTTTCTTTTCCGCAGGGGGTTACGAGGTGGTATCGCCCGAGGGGCAGGAGACGCCCGAGGCCGCGGTCCAGGCGTTTGCGCAGTCCGGGGCGCGGGTGGCGGTGATCTGTTCGACGGACGAGAAGTACCCGGCCCTGGTGCCGCCGCTGGCGAAAGGCCTCCGGGCGGCGCGGCCCGATGTGGTGATAGCGCTGGCGGGTTATCCGGCGGAGCAGGTGGAGACGCATCGGAAGAGCGGCGTGGATGAGTTCATCCATCTGGGCGCGGACGCCGTGGAATTGCTGGGCCATTTTCACGCGAGACTTGGAATTAAAATATGAAGACGTTTCCTGATTTCACGCAAATCGCCTTCGACGCCACGCCGGGGCCTGTGAGCCTGGAGGATTGGCGGGCGCGTTTCAAAGCGGAAACCGGCCAGCCGCCGGACCAATGCGTTTATCAAACCCTGGAGGGGATTGAGGTTCAGCCGTTGTATACGGGGGCGGACCTCGCGGGCTGCGAGACCATGGAAACGATGCCTGGGTTGGCGCCCTATGTGCGCGGCCCTTACGGCTCGATGTACGTAACCAAACCGTGGACGGTCCGGCAATACGCCGGATTTTCCACGGCGTGGGAGAGCAACGCGTTTTACCGGCGCAACATCGCCGCCGGGCAGCAGGGATTGTCGGTAGCGTTCGATTTGCCAACCCACCGGGGTTACGACTCCGACCACCCGCGGGCATCGGCGGACGTGGGCAAGGCGGGCGTGGCGGTGAATTCGGTGGAGGACATGAAGATACTCTTCGACGCGATCCCACTGGATCGGATTTCCGTTTCCATGACGATGAACGGGGCCGTTCTTCCGGTGCTGGCGTTTTATATCGTGGCCGCGGAAGAACAAGGGGTGAAGCTGGAACAGCTTTCCGGCACGATCCAAAACGACATACTCAAGGAGTACATGGTGCGGAACACCTACATTTATCCTCCCGGCCCGTCGCTGCGCATCATCGCGGATATTTTCGCGTTTGCGTCCAAGAACATGCCCAAATTCAACTCCATCTCCATCTCCGGCTATCACATGCAGGAAGCGGGAGCGACGGCGGACCTGGAAATGGCCTATACGCTGGCCGACGGCCTGGAATATGTGCGCACGGGACTGAAGGCGGGGATTGACATTGACGCGTTCGCGCCGCGACTGTCGTTTTTCTGGGCGCAGGGGAAGGATTTTTTCATGGAGATCGCCAAGATGCGGGCGGCGCGGGCCTTGTGGGCCAAGCTGATGGCGCAGTTCCATCCCAAGAACCCCAAGTCGCTGACGTTGCGGGCGCACTCGCAGACGTCGGGTTGGTCGCTGACGGAGCAGGACCCGTACAACAATGTGGCGCGCACGTGCATCGAAGCGATGGCGGCGGCGTTCGGGCAGACGCAATCGCTGCACACCAATTCGCTCGACGAAGCCATCGCGCTGCCGACCGATTTTTCGGCGCGGATCGCCCGGAACACGCAGCTATTCCTCCAGGAAGAAACGGGTCTGTGCAAAGTGATAGATCCGTGGGGCGGCTCGTATTATGTGGAGGCGCTGACGCAGGGGCTGATGGAGCGCGCCTGGGGGCACATCCAGGAAGTGGAAAAGATGGGGGGCATGGCCAAAGCCATTGAAACGGGCCTGCCCAAATTGCGGATTGAAGAAGCGGCGGCGCGCCGCCAGGCGCGCATTGATTCGGGGAAGGAATCCATCATTGGGGTGAATTTGTTCCGGCTGGAGAAGGAGGAGAATCTGGACCTGCTGGAGGTGGACAACACGGCGGTGCGACAATCCCAAATCCAGCGCCTGCAAAAACTGCGCGCGGAACGCGACAACGGCAAAGTGGAAACCGCCCTGGACGCTCTGACGCGCGCCGCGGAAACGGGAGCGGGGAACCTACTGGCGCTGTCCATTGACGCGGCGCGGGCGCGCGCGACGCTGGGGGAGATTTCATTCGCGCTTGAAAAAATCTTTCACCGCCACAAAGCTGTCATTCGCACTGTGTCCGGCATCTATCAATCCGAATTTGGCGAGGACCCGCATTTCGAGCAGGTGCGGCGGCTGGCCAGCGAGTTTGCCCGCAAGCAGGGCCGCCATCCGCGCATCCTCATCGCCAAAATGGGCCAGGACGGCCATGATCGGGGCGCGAAGGTGATCGCCACGGCGTATGCCGATCTGGGCTTTGACGTGGATATCGGGCCGTTATTTCAGCAGCCCGAGGAAGCGGCGCGCATGGCATCGGAAAATGATGTCCACGTCGTGGGCATCAGCTCGCTGGCCGGGGGCCATAAGACTTTGCTGGTGCAGTTGGTGGAGGAGCTGGGCAAGATCGGGCGCTCCGACATCATGGTGGTGGTCGGCGGGGTGATTCCGCCGCAGGACTACGATTTCCTGAAAAAGAACGGGGCGGCGGCGGTGTTTGGCCCGGGAACATTTATTCCCGACGCGGCCCGGGAAATTCTGACGCAATTGAACAAGCGCGCGGGAGGATAGCAGATGCAAGCGATGGCATCAGCGGCATGGACGGTTGAGGATTTTGTCGCCGGCGTTCTGGCCGGGGACCGGGCGATCCTCTCCCGCGCCATCACGCTGATCGAAAGCCAGTCCCCCCGGGACGAAAAGAAGGCGCAGGAAGTATTGCAGCGCCTGCTGCCGCGCACGGGCAAAGCGATGCGCGTGGGCATCACCGGCATCCCCGGCGTTGGCAAGAGCACGTTCATTGAAGTTTTCGGATGTCACCTGATCAACCAGGGCCGGACGGTGGCGGTGCTGACGATTGATCCGACCAGCAAGCGCTCCGGGGGCAGCATCCTGGGCGACAAGACCCGGATGGAGAATCTGAGCCGGGAACCGCGCGCCTACATTCGCCCATCGCCGGCCGGGGAAAGCATGGGCGGGGTGGCCCGGCGCACGCGGGAAACGATGCTGCTGTGCGAAGCGGCCGGGTTTGATGTGGTGCTGGTTGAAAGCGTGGGGGTCGGGCAGAGCGAGGTGGCGCTGCGTTCGATGGTGGACTTCTTTTTGTTGCTGTTGTTGCCCGGGGCCGGAGACGAATTGCAGGGCATCAAGAGAGGCATCATCGAAATGGCCGACGACGTGCTGATCAACAAAGCCGACGGGGAGAATCGTCCGCGGGCCGAACAAGCGCGTCTGGACCAGCAGGCGTCCCTTTGCTGTCTCCAACCCGCCACGCCAACCTGGAGGGCGGAAGTGGCCCTGTGCTCGGCGCGGACGGGGGAGGGGATTCCCCACGTCTGGGAACGCCTGGAACAATTTTACCGGGAGCTGGAGACCAAAGGGGTCATCGCCCGACGCCGTCAACAACAAGTGTTGGATTGGCTCACGGACTTGACGGAGGATGAATTGCGCCGGCGATTTGAACGCCATGCACGTGTCCAGGCCCGGCTTCCCGCGATGCGGGAAGCCTTGCTGCGCGGGGAAATCACCGCCGTATCCGCCGCGCGCGCGCTGTTGGCGGAATTTGACGGCGGCCCGGAGAACCCAGATTATGATAACAAAAATTGACCATCTCGGAATCGCCGTCCCGTCCCTGGATCAAGCCGTGCCTTACTATGAAAAGGCGCTGGGCCTGAAGTGTGAGCGGCGGGAAGAGGTCGCTTCGCAAAAGGTGCGCACGGCGTTCTTCGCGGTGGGCGAGGTTCACTTGGAACTGCTGGAGCCGACCAGCCCGGAGAGTCCCATTGCGAAATTTCTTGAGAAGAATCCGGCCGGGGGCATCCATCATATTGCGTTCGGGGCGGAGGATGTCGAAAGCCAGCTTCGGCAGGCGGCCGGAGCGGGGGTGAAGCTGGTGAACGAAAAACCGTTCGATGGCGCGGGCGGCAAGCTGGTCGCCTTTCTCCATCCCAAATCAACATTTGGGGTGCTCACGGAGTTGTGCATGCCCAAGCCGGGCCAATAGCGGCAAGGCCGCAGGCACCATCGCGGAATAGCAACAGATGAGAATAAAAACATTATTGACTGAACTGGAAAAACGGCGCGCGACGTCGCGGGCGGGCGGGGGCCAGGACAAACTGGAAGCCCGCCGCAAAAAAGGGGTGATGACGGCGCGCGACCGCCTGGAAGCACTCTTCCAGGCCGGGACCTTCCAGGAATCCGGTCTTCATGCGGAGCATGATTGCCACAATTTCGGGCTGGAAGAAAAGGCGATGCCCGCCGATGGGGTGGTCACGGGCATCGGGATGGTGGATGGCCGCGCGCTGGCGGCCTTCAGCCAGGATTTTACGGTGGGCGGCGGGGCGGTGGGACGCATCCAGTCCAAGAAGATCTGCGAGCTGATGGAGTTTGCGCTGAAGACCGGCTGCCCGATCCTGGGCTTCAATGATTCGGGAGGGGCGCGCATCCAGGAGGGGATAGACTCGCTATCGGCCTACGGGCAGATATTTTTTCGCAACGTGCTGCTATCCGGGGTGGTGCCCCAGATCGCGGTGATCGCCGGGCCATGCGCGGGCGGGGCGGCGTATTCGCCGGCCTTGATGGATTTTCTGATCATGGTCAAAGGCAGCGCCAACATGTTCATCTGCGGGCCGGAAGTCATCCAGGCGGTGACGGGCCAGAAATGCAGCATGGAGGAAATCGGCAGCGCCACGACCCATGCGACCATCAGCGGCAATATACATTTCGTCGCCGAGAATGACACGCACGCCATCCAGATTGCCCGCCGGCTGCTGAGCTATCTGCCCTCCAACAACCTGCACGATCCGCCGCACCAGCCGTTCCAGCAAATTGATCTGAGCACGGACCCGGAAATGGAGACGCTGCTGCCGGAATCCTCCAAAGAGGCGCTGGAGATCCACAAGGTGATCAGCCGGCTGGTGGATAACGGGGAACTGCTGGAGGTCCAGGCCGGATGGGCGCAGAACATCGTCATTGGCCTGGCGCGGATTCAGGGGGTGGTGGTTGGCATCGTGGCCAATAATCCCGCCGTGAAAGCCGGCACGCTGGACATAGATTCCTCCGATAAAGGCGCGCGGTTCATTCGGTTCTGCAATGTGTTCAATATACCGCTGGTCACGCTGGTGGATATTCCCGGGTTCATGCCCGGCCTGCAGCAGGAGCGCGGGGGCATCATCCGGCACGGGGCGAAGATGCTTTTTGCCTACGCCTCGGCCACCGTGCCCAAAATAACGGTGATCCTGAGAAAGGCCTACGGCGGGGCCTATCTGGCCATGTGCAGCTCGGATATGGGCGCGGATTTTGTCTTCGCGTGGCCGACGGCGGAAATCGCGGTGATGGGGGCCGAGGGGGCGGTGAAGGTTCTCTACAAGCGGGAAATCGCCGCCGCCAAGGACCCAAAGGCGAAGGAAGCGGAACTGGTGGAGGAGTACCGCGACAAATTCTGCTCGCCGTACGAAGCGGCCAAGAAGGCCATGATCACCGACGTGATCGCGCCTTCGGAAACGCGGGTCAGAGTGTCCCTGGCGCTGCGCAATTCGCTGACCAAACGCGAATCCCGTCCTCCCAAGAAACACGGGACCATCCCGCTCTAAGCCGCCATGCCGATCCCCGCGCTTCTCTTAAGCCAGCTTGCCATTGCCGTGGTGGTGGTCACGCTTTACCACGTCTGGACGTCGCGCAAAAAGCGGCCTGAGCCGGGGCCGCCGGCGGTTCTTCCACCCCTGGCGGCGCCTGCCGCGGCCGCGGCGGCGGCGGAGAAGTTGGCGCCGGCGCTTCCGGCGGTTGTGGCGGCGGTGGCCGCGCCTCCAAAGGCTCCGCCCGCGGAGGAAGGGGGCGAGTTGCTTGCGGTCATCGCGGCCTCCCTCGCGGTGGTCCTGGGCCGGCGGCACCGGGTTGTCTCCGTGGAGCCGGCGGCGGCACACACGCCCGCGGTGAATGTCTGGGCGCTGGAAGGCCGGGTGGAACAATTCATGTCGCACAAAATCCGATGACCGTTTTTACCGAGCAGAGTTATGATCCAAAAACTACGTGTGACAGTGGATGGCAAGAGTTACGATGTGACCGTCGAAATGGCTGAGGAATCCGGTCCTGCGGAGGCCGCGCCGCCGCTCCCGGCGAGCGCGCCGCCGGTTGCTCCAGCGTCCGCCACCGCTCCTCCCGCGGCAGCGGCAAAAGCCAGCGCGGCTCTCGGAGAGGTGCAAAGTCCCCTGATGGGCCGGGTGGTGGGCGTGGACGTGAAAGCCGGCCAGGAAGTGACGCAAGGCCAGCAATTGCTCATCATCGAGACGATGAAGATGAACACGTTTGTCCTCGCGCCGAAGGGGGGAAAAGTGGCGGAGGTGCTGGTTTCCGTCGGCCAGGCGGTAGAGGAAGGGCAAATCCTCGCCCGAATCGCATAACACTGTCATGTATAATTTAATCCCGCGGGTCACGGCCACCGAGGCCGCGGCGCAGATTCAGAACGGGCAAACCGTGGCGTTCAGCGGTTTCACGCCGGCCGGCGCTCCGAAGGAAATCCCCAAAGCCATCGCGGCGCGCGCCGTGGAAGCGCAGGCCGCCGGCCAGCCCTTCCGCATCGGGGTCATCACGGGCGCGTCCACCGGCCGCTCGCTGGACGGATCGCTGGCCCGGGCCAACGCGATCCTTTTCCGCACGCCCTACCAGAACGATCCGGATTTGCGCAAAAGCATCAACGAGGGGCGGACCCGGTTCTATGACATGCACCTGTCGCAATTGCCGCAGGCGGTTCGGTATGGCTTTCTTGGCCGGGTTGACTGGGCGGTGGTGGAGGCTTGCGATGTGACCGAAACGGGCGAAATTACGCTGACCTCGTCGGTTGGGGCGGCGCCCACTTTCTGCCGGGTTGCGGACAAGATACTGATCGAGTGGAACCGGTTTCATCCCCCGGGGCTGCGCGGATTCCATGACATCTACGAACCGGAAGACCCGCCGCATCGGCAGCCCGTGCCCATCCTTCGCCCGGAGGACCGGATCGGCGCTCCGACCATAAAAGTGGATCCGAAGAAGATCGCCGGCTTGGTGGAAACCAATCAACCGGACGAAATTGGGGCTTTTGCGGCCATTGGGGAGACGACGGCGCGGATTGGGGAAAATGTGGCCAATTTTCTGGCGTCGGAATTGCAACGGGGGCGCATCCCGGCCTGCTTCCTGCCCATCCAGTCCGGGGTGGGCGACACGGCCAACGCGGTGCTCAAAGCCATGGGGGAGCATCCGAAGATTCCCGCGTTTGAGATGTACACGGAGGTGATTCAGGACGCGGTGATTGCGCTGATCCAACAGGGGAAGGTTCGCTTCGCCAGCGGCTGTTCGCTGACGGTGAGCAATCCTGTTTCGGGGGAGATTTACCGGGAACTGGATTTTTACCGCGCACGGCTGCTGCTGCGGCCGCAGGAGATCACCAACAACCCGGAGATTATCCGCCGCCTGGGCATCCTCTCCATCAACACGGCCATCGAGGCGGACATCACGGGGAACGTCAACAGCACGCATGTGCTGGGGCGGAACATTATGAACGGCATCGGAGGGTCGGGGGACTTTGCGCGGAACGCTTTTCTCTCCATATTCACCTGCCCCTCGACGGCCAAGGGCGGGAAGATCAGCACGATAGTTCCATTCGTGAGCCACCTGGACAGCAGCGAACACTCCGTGCAGATCATCATCACCGAGCAAGGGATCGCGGATTTGCGCGGCAAGTCTCCGGTGGAGCGGGCCGGCGCCATCATTGAGAACTGCGCCCATCCGGACTACCGCCCGATTTTGCGCGATTATGTGGCATTGGCGGGAGGGACGCACTCTCCGCAGACCTTGCGGGCGGCGTTCGCGATGCACCTGGCCTTTGCGGAACGAGGCGACATGCATGCCGTCAACTGGAAAAGTTCCGCGACCTGAAAAGGGGGAAGAGCAGGAACTGGTCTTAAGGAATCTGCCGGGCTTTGTCGGCCAGCATCTGGAGGCGGAGCATAAGGCGCCGATGGCACGCTTTCTCCTTGTCCGCGGGATATTGGCTGCCTGGGACCATGTTTACGGCAAAGCAGGTTGATTCTCCGCCGAAGCTTCCCCTCACGGAGCCGCCATAGGTGTAACCTTTCTGTACTTCAAAAACAGGCGGCTCCGGCAACGAGTGGCTGCCAGCCAAAGTACCGTAAAGAAGGAAGGGAAATTCCGAATCGTCCACCGCCAGTTTGGTGAGGGGTAAATGTGCTTTCTGACACAGGTTGGTGAAGGCCTTGAGCAGGTTCTCCTTGTTATAGCGCGAATCCATGTCGGCAGGGGGTGGGACAGGATTGCCAAGGTAAGCCAGCAAGGCGCGGTTTGCTTCATTGGCCACACCGACTTCGATGTCGTGCTGTTTGTCCGGGGACTTGACGGCAAACTCACGGAACCAATCCTGATCCCGCATGATCGTGTTTTCCCTTCCCTTCTCTCCAAAATAGACTCCGCCAGGCGGCTTTGAATTATCCGGATAAAAGGAAACGTGAAGCCAGCCGCCGGCCAGATTCGTTTCGTAAAGATAGAAGTTGCTGGCACCCCTGATTATCTTAATCCGCTGGCTGTCCTGGATGGGTGCGGGGCTGCCGGGTTCACGGGTGGTGCAGTAAAGCGCCAAGTCGGCGCTGTCCGCTGAAGCCAGCGTGTAAGTTCCTTCCACGAGATAACTGCCTCCTGGTTCGATGTGCTTTCGATCCCCGCGCACCGAAGTGATGTTAATTTGATCCCCGGAGAAAAACCCGGAGGCTCCCAATTCGTACGGAATGATTTGCGGGAACTGCTGCTCCAAGTCAGCTTCCGCGCCGCCGGCGGACTGGCTTGAGGCATGGATCAGGCAGGCGGCGGCCAAAACCGCGGCCCGGGAGAGGCTGATTGCCGGCATAATGCTTTGCATGGTGTTTTCCATTAGTTGATGAGCGGCTGCGAGGAAGGGGAGGATCTCATGTTTTCAGAAAAGCTGGCGTCAATGACGCTGATTTCGGTGACGAGGGCATCAATCACCATGTTGTTCTGTCTGCGATAGACATGCATTTGAGACTGAATGGGAACATTGATGACGTATGTGATGCGATCGTCGTTCACGTCCGGTTGCGCAGAGGAGCGGCTGGCGGAACCCAAGTAGAAGCGGCTGCCGGAAATCAGCAGGACGAGGCAGAGCAGGAGAGATGCAGCCCAGAATGGATGCCGCCAAAGGAGCGCGAAGAAGGCCTGGATGTTCTCCCAAGCTGTTGGCGGAAACTGCGGTTGTTTCAGGGCATTTAGAATGTTGCGCCTGGTTTCTGGACGAAGGGAAAGCCTTTGAGTTTGGAGGTTGAAGGAAAGCCGGATGGATTTTGCAAGAGCCTCCTGCCGCGCCAAGGCGCGCCGGCAGGCGCCGCAATTCTGAAGGTGCTCCCGGGCGGCGGCCTGTTGAGCGGCGGACAATGAATCCTCCAGATACTCAGGCAACCGGTCGTTAAAGATCTCGCAATTCATTGACTTTCTTTATGGTTGGTGCCGCCAGAAGCAAAAAGGTTCATTTCCTGGGGATCAATTTTTCAAGGCAGCGCACGGCATAATGGAGGCGGGACTTAACCGTGCCGGTGGAAACGCCTGTCTGCCGCGCTATTTCCCCGATTTTCATGCTTTCGAAATATCGGAGAACGAGGACTTCGCGATGTTCGTGGGAAAGCACTTGCATCGCATTGGTGAGTCTGGCGGCGCAGAAATGCTGGTCCATTTCCTGGGCATGGTCGGACTGAAATGGTTCTTTCAGGACCAGTCTTTCATCGTAAACCAGCCGATTATGTTTGCGGCGATATCGGCGGCACAAGTTGAGCAGGATGCCATGGATCCAGGTATAAATGGCCGACTCACCGCGAAATCCCCGCCAAGATTTGATGGCTTGGATGAGAGTTTCCTGAACCAAATCCTGGGCTTCGGTTTCATCGCCACACAACAGGCAGGCTGAACGCAGCAGGCGATCTCCGTGGGCGTCAATGAACTCCTGAACATCAAAGGAATCCACACCTTGCTGAGCGGAACAGCTCGGAATCTCAGCCATATACGATATGAGTGCCACTGGCGGGCAAAAGGTTCAATCCGGCTCGCGATTATGCGGGACTGCCGGGCAGAAGCTTGGAAACAGGAACTAAGGCGTTTGCTTCTTTGCCAGGGCTTTTTCAATGGCAGGGGCCAGTTTTTCGCCGCGGAGGGAGTCGCCCTCGGCGACGATCAGGCCGGTGTCGCCATCCACCAAGAAGGCGTGGGGGATGGATTGGATGAAGTATTGCTGGGCAATGGCGGCCTGCCAGAATTTGCCGTCGTAGATTTGGGGCCAGGGCATCTGGTGGTCGGCGGTGAACTTGGCCAGTTTGGCGGCGCTGTTGGCTTGATCCAGGCTGATGCCCAAAACCTCGAGGCCTTTTGTGTGGAGTTGGCCGTAAGCGGCGGTGAGATGAGGCAACTCGGCGACACAGGGGCCGCACCAGGTTGCCCAAAAATCGAGCAGCACCAGTTTGCCGTGGTAAGCGTCCGGGAACTTGACGGTGTGGCCATCGGTCGTGGCGGCCGTGAAGGGAAGGGCTTGGTGGCCGGCGGTCAGGACCGGGGCCGGTTTGGTTTCCGGCACGGTCCGCGAGGACGGGTTGATTTGGAAAGAAGCGCCGGAGGCGTCCATGGCGCTGATTTCGTAAGTGGTGCCGCCAATGTTGAAGGGCTGGTTGATGCGAAAGCTGGCATGGCTGTCAAATCTGCCGGCGCCGTTCAAGTCCAGCATGAGGGTGGCGGGCGGATTTTTATCATCGCCGAGGCCGCGAAAATCACCGCAGGCGCTCCGGTCGGCCAGCAGGGCGGGATAAGATTTGCCGCCCAAAGTGACCTGTCCGGTGCGGGCGTAATCGGAGTAATAAAACAGAGAGTCGGCCAGGGAGGCGCGTGACGGGTCGGGTTTGGAGAAGCGGTACATGGCCACCCGAAGATGGAGGATGTCCGCGCCGTAAGGGACCTTCAAAGTGGCGCCGCCGCTACAGGTGATGGATTCATCGCCGGTGGGGCTCATGGTTTTTGTTTCCCTCCAGAGGGCGACGCCATCGTCGGTCAAATCGCCGTTGCCGTTGGCGTCCACAAAAAGCCGGGGAGCCTTGCCCGGCGGCTCGTCCACAATCAGATAAATGGTCAGAGGGGATTCTTTGGGGCCGAATTTGAACTGCCCATACAACGGGGCCGACAAATCCGGCGGGGACTTGGTGATGCCGTCCGGCTTGGCGGGGGAGAGGATCACGCGCTGGGGCGAGTAACCGCCCATCTTGGGCACGGCCCCGGCGGGGAGGAGCGAGAGTTCAACATTGTCGGCGAGGGCGTATCCTGGGGACAGCGCCGCTGCGATCAAGGCGAGGGTCGCAACGCGGGAAAAAATGGGCGTCTTCATGGCGGTTTGGTTTTACACCAAATCTGACGGCGGTCAAGTGGCAATGGTCCGGCGCGGCGGGGTGTCCAGATGGGGCGATTCGGAGATTGGGAGAGGGAGTTTTAAAAAGGGCTTTTATTTTTTGGGCGGTCTTGTAAACTGCGTCTGGGTCACGCCCGCCAACAGGTTTTGACGGGAACCTTTTGGCGGTTCGCGGCTCATAAGAGAACACCGCTGTATGCCAGGCCCGGATTTTGAGACTGTGGCAGCCGATTATTACCGGCCGCTCTACCGATTCGCCTTCAGTTTGACCTGCTCGGAAACGGAGGCTTGCGATCTGACTCAGCAGGCCTTTTATTTATGGGCAACCCAAAGCCGGCAATTGCGCGATGCGTCGAAGGCCAAGCTGTGGCTATTGACCACGCTGCATCACGCCTTCCAGGGAAGGCGCGGCGCTCAAGCGCGGTTTGCTGATACTGAATTGAGGGAAAGGGAAGTTGATTTGCCGGTCATTTCGCCAGAGACGGCCCGGCAAGTGGACGCCAGGCAGGCGGTGGAGGCGCTGGGCCGGATGGAGGAAAGGTATCGCGCGCCGGTGGCCCTTTTTTACCTGGAGGATTGTTCCTGGCAGGAGATGGCGGAGATTCTGGAGGAGCCGATTGGCGGCGTGAAATCGCGCCTGGCGCACGGGTTGGCGCAGTTCCAAGAGGTCCTTTCCGGCAGCGCGGCCGGGAATAACCCGCAGGGAGAACGCCAATGAGCAGGCAAGAGGCCATGAGGATTCTGGCGCTGTTTCGTCCGGGGACGGCGGATGAAGGGGACCCTTTTTTTGCGGAAGCGTGGCAACTGGCGCAAAGCGACCCGGATCTGGCCCGCCGGTTCAACGAGCATTGCGCCAGCTATCAAGTGCTGCGCGGGAAATTCCAGGAGATCGTTGTTCCGCCTGGGCTGAAGGAGGCGATTATATGCGAGCGAGGAATCCGGCGCCCGTTTTGGCAAAGGTACTGGGGGCCGCTGCTGGCGACCGCGGCCGTGGTGGTGGTGCTGGTGAGTGTGGAGGTGAATCCCTGGTATGCCGGCGCGCCGGCGAATAACCATGCGGATTATCTCAAGAGCATGGCGGAGACGGCCCAGCTATCTTACGGGATGACGTTGGAGACGAATGACCAGATCCGAATCCGCGCCTTTCTTGCCAGGAATAAGGCGCCGGCGGATTATGCATTTCCGGCCGGATTGCAAGATGCCCAGATCGCGGGTTGCACGATTTCGGTGTGGCAAGGCAGCCAGATTTCGATGATTTGTTTGAAGACCGGCCGCCGGCTCAAACCGGGGAGCAAGAGCGATCTCTGGCTGTTCGTGGCCAAGCGCACCGCGGTCGCCGATTCGCCGCCGCCGGGCCGCGTGGATTTTGAACGGGTGGATCCCGCCATCACGGCCAGTTGGTCCGACGACAGCCATACCTACGTGCTGGTGGCGGTGGGTGACGAAGAGTTGCTCAAAAAATACGTTCCGTGAGGCGATGACCCCAGGCTCTGATTGGACGCGGGGCTGAAGATGGAGGGGGGCGCGCAATTTGGATCCGCAACGGTCTTGATCTCCGGGAGGCTTGCTGACAAGCTGGGGAGCAAATGATCCATCTGATTGATAAAACGGCGCGGCGGCGACTGCTGGGCGGAGTGATGCTGCTGACGTGGGCAGCCGGCGCGCCAGCCGACCAGAGCGGCGATGTCCGCTTGCTGCCCAACGATGGCAATAATGTCTATGCGGCCACCGGACTGCTCCGGCAGTGGCCCGACGGCGGCCCCAAGGAGGTCTGGCGCGCCCGGATCGGCGAGGGCAAAAGCGCGGTGATTGAAGCCGGCGGGCGGGCGTTCACCGCGATGCAGGAGGAGGGCCAGCAGTATGCGCTTGGCCTGGACGCGGCCACCGGGAAAATCCTGTGGAAAACCCTGATCGCGACCAACGGGAACCATCACAATGTCGCAGGCCCGGTCAGCTCTCCGGTCGTTGATGGGGACCGTGTATATTTCATCCCCTATAAGAATAACAACGGGGATATGTACGACATCCGCTGCCCGGTGTTCTGCCTGCGCGCGAGCGACGGCGGCACCATTTGGAGCGAAGGGGAGAAGTTTGTCTCGACGGAAGGCTCGACGCCGTTGATCGCGGGCAATACGCTCTATATCTCCGGCAGCACGAGCAACGCCATCCTGGCGGCGGTGAATAAAATGACCGGGGATCTACTGTGGAAAACCGCCGAGCCGAACGACACCCAACAAAAGCGGGCGGTCTATGGGGCCGGGGCCTCACTGACCTATGAAGTGATGGAGGGGGTCCCCCAAATCATCATCAGCATTTATCGCAATGACAACATGGGGGTGAACGCGAACACGGGGGAAATCCTCTGGCATTGGCAATTCCCGACGCCGGCGTCCTCCGGCATGGTGAGCACGCCGGTGGCCATCGGGTCGCGGGTGTTTTTCTCGGGATTCCAAGGGAACGCTTCGTTCGGGATTTGCCTGGAGGTGGAAAAGAAAGACGGGAAGTTCGAGCCGGTGATCCGCACGCAAAGCACCCGGTTGCAATGCAACGCGTTTCACACCGTTTCGATTGTCAATGGCGCGGTTTATGGGTTTGGGTTGGACACGAATGGAGAGGCGCCGCAAGAGGCGCTGCAATGCACGGACTTTGAGAGCGGTGGTTTGATCTGGGAACAGACCGGCCCGGACTGGAGCCGCCGGAACAATATGACGGTGGCCGACGGGCTGATCTTCGCGCTGACGAAGAAGGATGAACTGGTGATGGCCGAGGCGAACAAGACGGGCTACAAGGAATTGGGGCGCGTGAACCCCGGCGTCAAATTGGGCGTCCAGGGAATTCAGCAGCAGCCGACGATTTTCAACGGGCACCTTTACCTGCGGGGCAACGACACGGTGGTCTGCTACCAGGTGGGCGCGGCGCGGGGCGGCGCCCAATAATCAAGGAACAGAGTGGCATTGTCTGACCTAATTGCTGCGTCGGCGGGGCAAGGTGCTGTAGAATATGACAATACCATAATGGGTGACGCCTGCTTCCCAAAAATCGGAGAAATCGGAGAAATCGGATTTTTAAGAGGGCGGCGTTTTGTCCGGGATCGTGCAAAAAGTGGCAAGCGTATTGAATTGCAACTATTTGCATATGAGCACCTTACAACGAACATGTGAACTGCGGATGGGTTGAAAACGAAGTAATATGAGTGATTTACTTAGGTTTGAAAAAGTCAACTGCCGTTTTTGGGGGTTCAAACTAGCGCGGCGGGGCGCGGATGGCGCTCCTGCTTTGCGTTGATTCCAAAACCGGGCGGGGCAGAATGGCAGGGGAACGATGGGTGACTGAACGGATGGCTTCGCAGGAAGCGGACCGAATCACGCGAACGAAATGAAGGGATCGAATGCGGCCTGTAAAGAAAACTTTGGCGGCCCAGATAGAACTCAATCAAGAAAATTGAGGACAAAAGCGTTTTGCCTGTTGACACCTGCCCTAATGGGCGACCCCTTTTCCCCGATGGACTTGATGGACGGAGTGGACCGGATGGACTTGGTGGACCCGCCTTCGCATGACCTCTACAAAATATGACTATACCTCGAACCGCCTCCTGAACCGGGGGGCAGAATTTCAGGGGCTTGCTGGAGCGCGCTCCTCCCGCTTTGGCTTGGTTCCACGGCCGGGTTGGGGGGCAGAATTTGAGAGATCGAATGCGGCCTGTAAAGAAAACTTTGGCAGCCCAGGAAGAACTCAATAAAGAGAATTGAGGACAAAAGCGTTTTGCCTGTTGACAACTGCCCTAATGGGCGACCCCTTTTCCCCTGAAATATGTGATTATGCGGGACCGACCCCTTTCAGTCCATCGCCAATGTAAAAAAGCTGACAAAGTTGGGGCGCGAGTATGGGGTAATTGATTCCTATGGCCGAGAAATCCAGCGAGGGAGGCGCGGGATTAGTGGGCTGGGTTTCACTCGTGAAGACCCCAATCAACGAGCGCGCGGGAAAGTTGCTGATGCCAGAAATGCCGTTGTAGCTTGGAGCAGAGGTAAAGAAATTGGTGCCGTCCGGCCCATTGGAGCCGCAACCGTTGCAAAAGGAGACGGCTCCGGTGGCTAGAAACTCCAGATACGGCGCGTTGCTCAGCGCCTGCATCGAAACGGCCGCTGGGGCTATGCCGCCACCGCCGGAACCCTCTGTCGGGGTGTCGTTGGGGGGTGAATGTCCCGCGCCGTAAATGTTGCACATCGCGGACACGTTTGTTGTGATCGGGGAGGTCTGAGCGCAGGTCGTGAACGCCATAAGGAGGCCCCCCGCCCAGAGGATCAGGGATTGTGTGGCTGCGCTGAAACCTGATCTTAATTTATGCCTGTATGATCTTTTAGCAGTTTTCATAAGCATTTTCTTTCCGTCGGGAAATCAACCTGGGATTACCCATCTGATTCGACATTTCCCATTTGGATTCTTGCCCACGATCAGCGTGGGCCTTTTTTATTGGTCGCGGGGCCAAGTGTTCCGTGACATTTACGGCCTTTCTGTTTGAACCTGTATGAGAACACGATGAACCCTTAGAAAAGCAAATGCAAGCTTAACGAGGGGCGGCAACTGATCGAATCTTTGGAACGATTATAAAAGCCCTCGACGCCGACTGCAATTGAGCATATTTGCCGATCAATGCGGAAGTAGTGCGCGGCATTTCTGCTGGTGGCGGCATTGGCCCCAGTGTTGAGAGGGCAGCCGGGGCGCAATCCTGGGGGAACCTCCTTCGCTAGAGCAATTCCATGAAAACTGTAGCCGCTCAAACATCGGGATTCTGGGGGAGCGCGGGCGCCCTCGCCTGCCGTGTTCGGCGCCTCGCCGAACACATTCCCCATCAATCCTCGGCTACACCTACACTTTTTCTTAAACCGCTCTAAAGCTACGGCGGTCAGGGCAATGACAGCACGACCAGGCACTTGTCGGGGCGGGGCGTTTGCGGGTTACGGAAGAAAGGATGTTCAGCGAGGGCACCGAACATGGCACGCGAGGGCGGGCGCGCTCCCCAAATTAAGAAACTACCCTCAGGACTGGAAATTACCAGTCTTTGATTTTGGCGTCGGCGGATTGGGCGGGCTTGTTTTCGGCGCTGAAAATCAGGGCCTTTTCGTCCTCTTTTTGCGCGTCGAGCATCTGTTGGGCCTCTTGCAAGGTCATGGGCGCTTCGGTGGCGTCGGCGGCTTGCTGGTTTTGATCGGCTGACTTGTCGCGCTGGTCCTGGCCCGCCGGGGTGGGCTGGCCGGATTGGTTCTGCTGGTCCTGCTGCGCCCGTTGGGCCTGTTGCTGTTGCTGCTGTTTTTGTTCGGCCTCCCGCTGTTTGTCTTCGGCGGATTTTTGATCTTGGGACTGTTGCTGCTGGCTCTGGCCGCCCTTTTGGTCCTGCTGGTTCTGCCGGTTCTGCTGGTTTTTTTGGTCCTGATTTTTCTGATCTTTGTTTTGCTGGCTCTGGTTCTGCTGCTTCTGGTCTTTCTGGTCCTGGTTCTTTTGGTCGTTCTGCTGCTGCTGTTGCTGCTGCTGCTTGAGTTCCTCCAATTTCTTTTTGACGAACTCGAGGTTATTCCTGGCGTCGAGGTCGTTGGTGTTGAGCTGAAGGGCTTTGGAGTAGTTGGCGATGGATTGTTCCCAGCGTTCCTGCTTCTGCTTAGGGTCGGGGGCCGGTTCGCCCAAGTGGTAAAGGGTGTTGCCGAGGTTGTAATAAGCGTGCTCCTGGGTGTTGAGGTCGGAGATGACAGCCGGGGAGTTGAGGACGGCGCCCAGTTGCTTTTGCGCGGCGTCGAGTTGCCGGGCGCGGTAGGCGGCGGTGCCGGCGTCGTATTGGAGGCGGTAATCGTTGGTTTTCTGCGCGGCCAGGCGGCTGTATTCGTCAAACGCGGCCTGGTAATCGCCGGATTGATATTTGTCAAACGCGCCCGAGGACGAAGCGGAGGCGGGGATGGGAGCCAGCAGCAGACACAAGAGCGCCGCCGCCGCAGGCAAGGCGGGGCTGGAGGGGCCGGCGGCTGGTTCCGCGCGGGGGGACTTGGAACGATCGGGCAGCAGGAGTTCCAGCAGGAGGCACAGGACGGCAAAGGACAAGGGCCAATGATAGCGCTCGCTATAGACGCGGGTGAGCTTGGTGGTGGATTGGGATTTGGGCAAAGGCGCCAGGCCGCGCTGGTAAAGGACTTGCATGGGGTCGGCCCCAACGAGGGGTAGATAAAAGCCGCCGGTGGCGGTGGCGATTTGGCGCAGCAAGGATTCGTTGAGGTGGGATTTGACGACGTTGCCGTCGTCATCTTTGACGAAGGAGGTGTTGCCTTTGTCGTCGGTGACTTGGAGCAAATCGCCCTCCGCCGTGCCCACGCCGACGGTGAAGATGATCACGCCCGCCTCCGCCGCGTCCTTGGCGGCGCCCAGCGTTTGGACGTCCGCGTCGTGATCTTCGCCATCGGTAAAGAGGACGATGACTTTGTGATTGTTGTTGTTTTTTTCGAAGGCGGCCTGGGCCGCGCGAATGGCGGCGGAGATGGCGGTGCCTCCTTGGGGAATGATGCCGACGTTGAGCGCCTGGACGCTTTGGCGGAAGGCCTGGTCGTCCAGGGTGAGAGGACATTGCAAGAAGGCAGTGCCGGCAAAGGGGACCAAGCCAAGGCGATCCTCCCTGGCCTGGCGCATCAAATCAAAGACGGCCAGTTTGGCCTTCTCGATGCGGTTGGGAACCACGTCGGCGGCGAGCATGCTGCGGGAAGTATCCACGACGACGACGATGTCCAGGCCGCGCTGGGTGGCTTCCTGCCAGGAGAACCCCCATTGCGGCCCGGCCAGGGCGGCCAGGATCCCCGCGACCGCGGCGGCCAGGAGGACGAGGCGGAATTTCTGGCGGGCCGGGGAGACGCCGACGGTGAGGGCGGGGAGGAGGCGGGCCGGGACGAATTGGACAACAAGTTTTTGTTTGACACGCCACGACCAGAAGAAAAAAACGGCCAGGAGGGGCAGGGCCAGCAGGAGCATCCAAAGGAATTGGGGTTGGGCGAATCTCATGGCAGTCTCCTCCACACGGTCTGGCCCAGGACCAGTTCGAGGAGCAGGACGGCCAGGCCGGCCAGGGCCACGGGCCGGAAGAGCTCGTCGAAATGCTCGTATTTTTTCACTTCCACCTCGTTTTTTTCATAACGGTCAATTTCGGCGTAGATGCGGCGCATGGTGTCGGCGCTGTCCGCGCGGTAGTACTTGCCGCCGGTCATGCTGGCGATTTTTTGCAGGGTGTCCTCGTCCACGTCGGCCGGGAAATTGCGGTATTCAGTTTCGCCGGTGATGGGATTTTTACCGACGGGCATGGGGGCCATGCCGCGGATGCCAATGCCGATGGTGTAGATTTTGACATTCAAAGTTTGGGCGATTTCCGCGGCCGTCAACGGGGAAACTTTGCCGGCGTTGTTTTCGCCATCGGTCATGAGGATGATGATCTTGCTTTTGGATTGGATGTCGCGGATCTGGTTCAAGGCGGCCATGAGGGCGGAGCCGATGGCGGTTTGATTTTCATCAATGACGCCGAGGTACAAGCGGGCGAGGCTGGCCTGCAAGAAATCGTGGTCCAGGGTGAGAGGGGAGGCGATGAAGGCCTTGGCGGCAAAAACCACCAGGCCGATGCGGTCGCTGGGCCGGCCGTCAATGAACTTGGTCAAGACTTCCCTGGCGAGATTGATGCGGTTGACGCGGTGGCCGTTTTCCTGAAAATCCTCGGAGGCCATGCTGCCGGAAAGATCAATGGCCACGACAATGTCAATGCCGCTGGCTTTAACCTGAGTCTCCCCTCGGACGCGGCGGGGCTGGGCCAGGGCGAGGATGAAGAGGATCAAGGCCAGCCAGCGCAAGGCGGCCAGAATGCGGCCGGCCCGGGAGCGCTTGAAACTGGAGACCGGACGGACCAGTTCGACCGAGGAGTAAAGAAAGGAGGCGTTTTGCCCCCACTTGCCCTTGAGCCAGGCCAGGACCGGCAGGAGCAACCACGCCAACAGAACGTATGGATGGGCGAAGGTCATTGGAGGGCGGTTTGCGGGTCGCCGGAGGGAGCAGGCGGATCGCCGGAGGAAGCCGGGGGATCGCCAGAGGGGGTGTTGGCGAGGGAGGACTGGATGCTTTCGGGCACCAGGCGGGGTTCGGTTTCGTTGACGAGGCGGAGGGCGGCATCATAAAGGCCGCGGAGTTCCATTTCGGTCGGCTCGTATCTGGCAAATTTAATGAGGTCGCAACCGGCGAGAAAATCCTCCAGGCTTTTCTTCTGGTCGCGGGTGAGCAGGAGGCTGTCTTGAAGTTCGTAAAGAAACTCCTCGGTGGTGCGGTCGGGCGCGTGGAAATCGAAACGTTCCTCCAGATAATCGCGGATGGCGGCGGAAACGAGAATGGAAAAGGGCATCGGCTCGCTGAGCCTGGCCAGGGCCTGCTCGAGCCGGCGCCGGGCGCGGACGTGGGCCGGAATCGGGGCGGGGGGAAGGTCCCGCTTCTTGCGCCACCACCGGCGGCCAAAATACAGGGCGGCCAGCAGGGCCAGAATCACGACGCCCCAGAAAAGCCAGGCCCACGCGTTTGGGATGTAAATCAGCGGCTTGGGCGCGTCCTGAAAAAGGGGCGCCGCCGCCGCGGTGTTGGTGGCGGCGGGAGGCGGCGCGGGAACGATGAGGGCCGAGGTGTTGGTCATGGTCCTCCGCGACGGCGGCGTTTTTCGCGCGTCTCAAAAAAATAGCCCAGGGCTGCGGCGTAGGGCTGGTCGGTGCGCACTTCGATGGTGTCAATGTCGGAGGAACGGAGCGCGCGCATCATTTCGGCTTGCTGGCGGGCGCGCCGCTCGGCGAAGGCGCGGCGCTTGCGGGTATCGTGGGTGTTGATCTCGACCAGTTCGCCCGTTTCCGCGTCGGTGAGAATCAGGCGCCCCACTTCGGGCAAATCCAGTTCAAAACGGTCCACCACCTGGATGGCGATGACGTCATGGCGCCGGTTGGTCTGTCGCAGCGCCGGGAGGGAGCGGGGTCCCAGGGTCGGGGAAAGCAAATAGCCTCCCTGCCGCTGGGCGCTGCCTTCGACGGAGGAGGGGCGCTGCTCGAAAAGAAAATCCGAGAGGACGACGACAATGGCGTGGCGGCGGGCCAGGCGGTTCAAGACATCAATGGCCTCCTGGAAATTGGTGCCGCGTTTGGCCGGTTGGAAGAGCAGGATTTCGCGGATGACGCGCAGGACATGGCGGCGCCCCTTTTTGGGCGGGATGTATTTCTCGACCTCCTCGGTGAAAAGAATCAGGCCCACTTTGTCGTTGTTGCGGATGGCCGAGAAGGCGAGGACGGAGGCGATCTCGGCGGCCAGCTCGCGCTTGTTTTGGGCGCCGGAACCGAAAAGCCCCGAGGCGCTCAAATCCACCAGGAGCATGAGGGTCAATTCGCGTTCTTCGACAAATTTTTTGATAAACGGATGGTTCATGCGGGCGGTGACGTTCCAATCAATGGAGCGGACATCGTCGCCAGGCTGGTATTCGCGGACCTCCTCAAAATTCATGCCCTGCCCCTTGAAGACGCTGTGGTACTGGCCGCCGAGGGTCTCGGTGACGAGCCGGGTGGT
>JBEKOF010000084.1:0-16943 GCA_049522055.1 Verrucomicrobiota bacterium
GCCCGTGCCGGAATCAAACTTGTCCAGCGAACTGAACAACGGCTGGCCCGACACCACGTCCACGTAGAGGCCGGGCTTATGATTGTCCCAATACGCATTATGGAACGGCGGTTCCGTGCCGCATTGCTGCGTGACTGCGAACTGTTCTGAGGACAACTTGCTTTTCAACTCCGCCGTTTCAGGTTTCTTGAAATGCTGCATCTGTTCTGCTTCGAAGGTTGAAATATCCGCCGGCTGCGCCCGCCCCTGGCGCACCACAACGGCGAGACCCGCCGCCAATACCGCCGCCGCCGCTGCAACCGCTGCAATTTTAATCCAGGACATGGGCTTTCCAATTATTCAGTTTCACTTGCATTTAATGCTCTTGGCGCCGGGACTCCATTCCGCGCCCTAAACTTAAGTCGCGCGGCCCGCTGAAACCTTACAGAGCAAAATGAATTCGCCTTGGTCTGCCTTCCATAGGCGAAATCAGGGAATGTTTGCTTTTCCCGCTTGAATCATTAGATTTTGCCCGTGGACGCTGACAAAGATTCAACCGCAGGCCAGGCGTTGCCGCCGGAAGGCGCGCCGGCGGCTCCCGCCCTGTCCGACCCGGAGCGGTGGGTGGAACTTCATGGCGATTACCTCTTCAGGTACGCCATCATGCGCCTGCGCGACGCCACCAAGGCGGAAGACGCTGTCCAGGAGACATTTCTGGCCGCCCTCAAAGGAGGCAGAAGTTTCGCCGGACGGTCGGCGGAAAAGAGCTGGCTGGTCGGTGTTCTTAAAAACAAGATTTCCGATTATTTCCGCAAGGCCAGCCGTGAGACTTCATTCACCGACATGGAATTTTACTCGGACGAAGAGAGCGACCGATTTGTCGCCGACGGCCTGTTCAAGGACAGTTGGATTCACGAACTCGGTCCGCACGAGTGGTCCAGTCCGGGCGCCAGTTTGGACAGCGAGGTGTTTTGGCAGACCTTTCGCGATTGCTCGAACAAGCTCCCAAAGAACGTCGGGACCGTATTCACTTTGCGGGAGGTTGACGGTATCCAAAGCAGGGAGATCTGCGCCATGCTGAACATTTCCGAGAGCAATCTTTGGGTGATGTTGCATCGCGCCCGCATGGCGTTGCGGCGCTGCATGGATACGAACTGGTTTGAAAAAAAGGACCGGCCGGAATGAAAGCCTTCGAGCCGCTTAAGCAGCGCTGCGGCGCGTGGATCTGGAGTCTCACGCCCAACTGCGCGGACATGTCCAGGCTCGCATCGCAGTCGTTGGAAAAGGCGCTGCCGCTTGCCTTGCGGTTAAAGATGCGGCTCCATTTCCTGGTCTGCGTCTGGTGCTGTCGCTATCGCAAGCAACTGAAATTTCTCCGCCAGGCCGCCCCAGACCTGGAGCAACATGCTGGTGTCCTGCCAGGCCGCGGTTTGTCGCTCGAAGCCAGGCGGCGCATCGTCCAACGCCTGCAAAATCCGCGCGGCCAGTGAATCCATAAAACAGAAAGAAATTGTAAGGTTTCACACCGTCTCGCCGACGAATTTGCTGGCGGTGCTGTGTTTGACCCGGATGCGCTGGCGCAACCGACTCCGATGTCACTGGTTCGCCGGCCCAAAACAATATGAATCGGCCCCTTTTCGCTCTCAAAACCCTGCTCCGATGGGTTTGTGAACTTTCACCCAGTTGCAAAGAGGCCGCCCGCCTGCAGTCAGTCGCCCTTGACCGGACGCTCACGCCTGTCGAGAGTTTCGGCTTGCGCTTTCACCTCCTGTTCTGCAGATGGTGCCGCGTCTATGGCCAGCAGATCAGATTCCTCCGCTCGGCGGCCCAAGCGCGCGCTTCGCATGACGACCAACATTCAACGCAACCGGCCCTTTCATCTCAAGCCCGCGAGCGTTTCAAACGAAGTCTGCAACCCGGCAAGGGATAGATTCCTTTTTCAGGGTTGGCCTCCGTGCGCGTCCATCCGACTGATCATGCGGTTGGCTTTCCAATTGCATGGGTTCGTTATGGTCTGTCCTCCGATGATTAAATGGTCTGTAAGGTGCGGCTCTGACGGGCGACGAACTCAAGTGAACGGGCGTCCATTGACGGTTCCGCTCATCAAACGATCAACAAAATATATTAATACGGAAGCAAGATTATGACCATGACACGAACAGCAAAAGCGTTAATGATCTCGGCCGCCATGGCCGGATTGGTCGCAGGCACCATGTCCATGACCGGCTGTAACAGCACCAGCGCCAGTTCAGGCAAGGCCGCCGCATCCTCGGACGCCTCGGCCGCCAAGCATGACTGCAAGGGTCTCAATAGCTGCAAGGGCCAGGGCGGCTGTAAAACAGGCGACATGGCCTGCAAAGGCCAAAACAGTTGCAAGGGCAAGGGCGGTTGCAAGGTGGCTTGAGGGTCCCGGGGCGGCGGACTAGTCCGCCGCCCGCCCATAATCCCTTTGGGAGCGCGAGGTGCCAAACCCTTCCCTTCGCTCTCCCCCTCGTTTTCAAAGACGTTATGCCCGCCAACGCCTTCAACGGCATGACCGATTACGGCATCGGCATCGGTCTGCGCGTGCCTCACTACAGCCATATCCTCTCAGAAAAACCGACCGTGGACTGGTTCGAGATCATTTCGGAGAATTTCATGGTGGATGGCGGCCGGCCATTGAAAGTGCTGGACCAGATTCTGGAGCAGTACCGGGTCGTGCAGCACGGGGTTTCCACCTATTTCGGCTCGGCCGAACCATTGAACCGCGAGCACCTCATAAAACTCAAGCGCCTCGTCAAACGCACCAACACTCCCTGGCTTTCCGACCATCTGTGCTGGGGCAGCGTTGATGGCCGTTACACCCACGATCTGCTGCCGATGCCCTACACTTTTGCCGCCGCCAAGGTCACGGCCCGCAAAATCCGCGAGGCCCGCGATTTTCTGGAAGTGCCCATCGCGGTCGAAAACGTCAGCAGCTACGCCGAATTCCACGTCTCCGAAATGACCGAATGGGAGTTCCTCTCCGAAGTGGTCGAGAGGGCCGATTGCGGCATCCTGCTGGATGTCAATAATATCTACGTCTCCTCCCGGAACCACAGTTATAATCCCTACGATTATGTCAATGCCGTTCCGGCGGAGCGCGTGGCCCAGTTCCACATCGCCGGCCATTCCAAATACCAGAAATACATCCTGGACACCCACGACCATCCGGTGCTCGATCCGGTTTGGAAGCTTTACCAGCGCGCCGTAGAGCGGGTGGGTAAAACGGCCACTCTCCTGGAATGGGACGCCCGGATTCCCTCCTTTGACGAAGTGCACAACGAGGCGCTCAAAGCCAACCGTTTCATTAAAGACCTTGAAAACAAAACCCTCGCCCCCTAAACGCCAGACCGCCCGCGAATTCCTCGAATTGCAGCGCCTGATGGCCGGAGCCGTCATGCGTCCGCTCGCGGCCACGGGCGGCATGCAGCGCAAATGGCGTGATGGCCGGCTCATGGGGCAGGTGGCCAGCCAATTCATCAAACCCAACGACCGGTTGACTTCGTTTGAACGCCTGGAGATTTACAACCGGCAGTATTGGTATCGAATCAAGGACAGTTTTTACGAGGATTATCCGGGCCTGCGCGCCCTCCTGGGAGAACGCCGCTTTGAGCGACTGGCCTGCGCCTACCTGACGGAGCATCCCTCGCAGTCCTTCACCCTGCGCAATTTGGGCCGGTGGCTGGTGGGATTCCTCCAGGCCGAACCGCACTGGATTATGCCACTGCATCACCCGGCCCTGGACATGGCTCGATTGGAATGGGCCCATATTGAAGCCTTTGACAACGAAGCCAAGCCGCCTCTCGAATTAGATTCCTTGTTAGGTGCCGATCCGGCCCAAATTCGTTTGCAGTTGCAGCCGCACCTGACCCTGCTGCAACTCCGCTACCAACTGGATGAATTCCTGATTCAGATAAAACAAAACGAAGGACTTCGCAGCCAGGCAAGCAACGCCATGGAACTGCGTCAGGCGCGCAAACAAAGCCGCTTCAAGCGGCATTTGCAGCCCAAGTCCGTCTTCCTGGCGGTGCATCGCCACAACCACACGGTCTATTATAAGCGGCTGCAACCCGGCCAGTTCCGCCTCCTCTCCGCTTTCCAAGCCAAGTCCACGGTGGCCGAAGCCTGCGAGCAACTGGCCCAGTCAGCCCAGGCGGACCTGGGCCGCGTCAAATCATGGTTTGAATCCTGGGCCGCTCTCGGCTGGTTCTGCAAATTAGTATAAAATATATGGAAACTCCCGCCAGCATCCCCACAGCCACACCAGGTGAACACTGCCTTCTGTGCCTTTCCCAACGATGTTATCCGTTGCTCGCCAAGTTCGCCGGATGCCTGCAATCTCCCTTGCTGCTCGCCATCCGCCTCTATTGGGGCTGGCAATTCTTTCTCACGGGCCGGGGCAAATTAATGAACCCCGCCAAGGTGACGGAATTTTTCCACAGCCTGCACATCCCCTTTCCCGCCTTCAATGTTTACCTCGCCGGAGGAACCGAATGCTTTGGAGGCCTGCTGCTTCTGGCCGGGCTGGGTTCCCGGCTGGTTTCCCTGCCGCTGATCTTTCTCACCATCATCGCCTACCTCACGGCGGAGCTCGACACGGTCAAACAGATCTTTACCAACCCGGACAAATTCGTCACCGCCGACCCGTTCCTCTTCATGCTCGCAGCCCTCCTCGTCCTGGCCTTTGGACCCGGCGTGTTTTCCCTCGACTGGCTGATCGGGAAAACGATCTTCCACAAGAACAAATCTCCCCAATCCTGACCGCCTCCTGAAAACCCTCCCCTTTGCCCCCGTTCCCGCCCTGGTCGTCTGCCTCATCCTCTCCGCGTGCGCGCCGGACCGGCTGGCACCCGAAAACGAGACTCTGAAGGTGGACGGCGGGACCATCCAAATCCACCTGGATTCCAGCCTGCCCCTCTCCCGCCCCGACGTCATCGAGTGGGTCCGCCGCGCGTCGGTGGCGGTGACCGGCTATCTGGGCCGCTTTCCTGTCAAACATTTGTTGATCACTATCCGTGGCGGCGGTGACCAGCCGGTGGGCGAAGGCCTGGCCTACGGCAACTCGCGCATCAACGTCCGCCTCGGACCCTCCCCCACCGCCGCGGACTTGCGCCAGGACTGGATCATGACCCACGAAATGTTCCACCTCGCCTTTCCGACATTGGATGAGCGCTATTTGTGGATGATGGAAGGGCTGTCCGATTATTTGGAGCCGGTTGCGCGGGCGCGCGCCGGCCAACTAACCGCGGTGGAAGTTTGGCGCGGATTTGTCGAAGGCTTGCCGCAGGGCCTGCCGGCCGATGGAGATCGCGGCCTGGACAACACCTTCACCCG
This sequence comes from Verrucomicrobiota bacterium, assembly GCA_049522055.1. Lineage (GTDB taxonomy): Bacteria > Verrucomicrobiota > Verrucomicrobiia > Limisphaerales > Palsa-1400 > JBEKOF01. The sequence continues at coordinate 5,335 of JBEKOF010000084.1, forward strand.
CCAGCGCATCTACTGGGGGGGCAACCTCTATTGGCTGCTGGCCGACGTGCAAATCCGGGAAAAAACAAACAACCGCCACTGCGTTGATGACGCCATCCGCGCCATTCTCCACGCGGGCGGCAACGGAGGAGCGGTTTGGACCTTGGAGCGCGTCTTATCAGTCGGCGACAAAGCCACGGAAACCACCGTCTTAAAGGACCTTCACAACCAATTAGGCCCCAAACCCGGCGCGGTTGATTTGGACGCCCTATGGAAGCGGCTGGGAGTCAAATACAACAAAGGCGCAATCACCTTTGACAACGATGCCCCCAGTGCAAGCATCCGAACCGCCATCACCTCCAGCCGTCATCCAAACCTGTGAATCGTCACACCTCCATCCTGCGCCCGCCCAACCACCAAGCATCACCCAAATGGCCATTGACAAGCCGGTGACAAAGTGGGGTCATGCAGGCCTGGAACAGGCCGAAAGATCCTCAAGCCAAAAGTCAATGTGCTCCTCTGCTCCAGCCAAAGAACCGCCCGCCAACCCGCCGAACTCGAAACCATCCTGGATGCAGAGGATGGGTTGGACTGGGCCACGCTCTGCAAATGCGATTTGGTTTTCGCCGTGCCCAAGGAACAACTCAAGGAAAAACGCGGCTCCGTCTCCCGGGCCCGCCGCCGCGCCATCGCCGAAAAAGTGATCCGCTCGCTGGGGCTTGCAGGAATCTAATCCTGTGACACAGAATGTCTGAAAGATATGCCTGGCGGGACGCCGGGCACGGCGGGCGAGGACGTCCACGCTCCCCAGCCAATTATCAAATGGGCATCGTAGTTTTTTCGTCGCAATCCGGGATCTTGTCGGATTTTGGCCCCGGCGGGTGTATTATAGTGAGATGCAAGCCAAGGCCGACGCACAACTGCTCCGCGAATACTCCCGCCACGGTTCGGAGGCGGCTTTCGGGGAAATCGTCGCCCGCTACACCGACTTGGTTTATTCCGCCGTGTTGAGACAGGTGGGTTCCGCCACCCTCGCCGAGGAGGTCGCCCAGAGTGTTTTCACCGATCTGGCCCGCAAAGCCCCCTCCCTCGCCGGCAGGATCGAGGAGAACGGCACGATTGTGGGCTGGCTTTATCGCAGCACCCGTTTCGCCGTTTCCAAACACCTGCGCGCCGAGCATCGTCGCCACAACCGCGAAAGTCAGGCCATGCAAAATTATGATCCCTCCTCCGCAACCTCACCCGACTGGGAGCGCCTCCGCCCGGTGCTGGACCAAGCCCTGGCCGAACTGAGCGAAGAAGACCGCCAGGCCATGTTGTTGCGGTTTTTCCAGAGCCAGGGGTTTCGAGCCGTCGGCGCGGCGCTGGGCATCAGCGACGACGCCGCGCAAAAGAGGGTGGAGCGCGCTCTGGAAAAACTTCGGGCGCGCCTCGCCCGCCAGGGCATCACGACGACCGCCAGCATGCTCTCGGCCGTTCTGTCAGCCAATGCCATTCAAACCGCCCCCGCGGGACTGGCCGCCAAGCTGGCTGGAGCGTCGCTCGCCGGCGCGGCGGCCAAAACCGGAACCACACTCACCCTTATGACTCTGACTTCGTTCAAAACTGGAATCATCGCCACAGGAATTGCGGCCGGTCTGGCCGTCTGGCTGGTGGGGGAACACCGTGCCCTCAACAGATTGCAAGGCGAGAACGCCGCCTTGCGCCAGCAAATCAGCCAACCGGCTCAACCGCCCCGGCAGACTCAGCCGCCGGTCGCATTGAAAGCAGACAATGACGAATTGGAAAGGCTGCGGGGCGAGCACGGGGAATTGCTCAGGCTGCGCGGAGAAGTTGGGGTGTTGCGGGGTACGCAGGAGAAGCAGCAACTCGAACTGGCCGCCGCGCGCTCGGAAAATGCCAAATGGGTGGCCGCGGCCAAGGCTGAGGCGACCAGAGTTTCCACCATTAATGCCCTCAAACTCATCGGCCTGGAATGCCATCTTTATGCGGATGATAATGACGGCGTCTTTCCGACAAATCTTGGGCAAATCGAGGGCGTGCTCGCCAAGGTGCCTTCCCTTTCAACCATCGGAACCAATGCCATTGAGTTTATTGATTACGGCCAACCGGTGACCACCAGCGCCGCATCCTATGCTGTCTTAGCCCGCGAGCGAGAGCCTCGCCAAATGCCGGACGGAAGCTTGTCCCGGGTGTACCTCTGCATTGACGGGTCCGTTCAGGAGGCGAGACCCGAGAACGGCAATTTTGACACCTGGGAACAAACCTGGATCTGGAGGCACTCTGCAAAGTGACTGCAGCCCCGTTGCAGCCGCGCTGCAGCCTGAGGCAGAATTAGTAAGGGCCATTCGGGTCAGAGACGACTAGAGCATTTTCATGAAAACTGTAGCCGCTAAAATGTTTGGATTTTGGGGGAGCGCGGGCGCCCTCGCCTGCCGTGTTCGGCGCCTCGCCGAACACATTCCCCATCAATCCTCGGCTACAGTTTTACTTAAACCGCTCTAATGGTGTGTTTCTTTGCTTCATTCTTGTTTCTCCTCCTTTCCGACCGCATTGGCTGCCGTTCGCCAGGGTGAGAGGTCAGTTCTGGAAAAATGACATTATTCCGCCCCCCCCGGATTTGGAAGCAAGGCAGAGCTTATCCTGCCCATCCGGTGCGCCTCTGGCGCACTTCGTCTTGTTGTTCCAATCTTAATCCTCTTCATCCTGTCCAATCTTGCCGCCCCGGTTTCCGAATCAAGTCAAAGCTGTGAATCGTGACACCTCCATCCTGCGCGCGCCCAACTGCCAGGCATCACCCCAAAAGGCCATTGACAAGCCGGTGACAAAGTGGCACCATGTGGGCATGGAACATACTATCGCAGAACCTCGCAAGAGGATTACGGCGCGCGTTTCGGACCGCGTGCGCGTGACACTGGAACAGGCGGCGGAGCTTTTCGGTTCGACCGTCAACCAGTTCGTCGTGCAATCGGCGTATCAGGAAGCCCAGCGTGTGGTCGAGCGCGAATCGGTCCTTCGTCTTTCGCAGAAGGATGCGCGGACCGTCCTTTCCCTCTTCGACAATCCCCCCAAACCGAACAAGCGTCTCAAGGACGCGGTAAGAGCATTCAAAGGCGCCGTTCGTGCGTAAAATCGAACTGCTGACCAAGTCTCACGACCGGGACGGATTTGACTGCGGGAGTCAACCGCTCAATCTGTTCCTCAAGCAAACCGCGCGGCAACATGCACAGCGGGGAATTTCGCGGACATTTGTTCTGGTGGATGAGGACGCATCCGCGCCAAAGCCTATCGTTGGATTTTTCTCCCTCAATCTCTGCCAGATCAAATCAGCATCCCTCTCAGCCGATGAGGCTAAGAAACTGCCGCGGGACGTCTCCGGTGTCAGGCTGGGCCGGTTGGCCGTCGCCAAAGCACATCAACGACAGGGGATCGGGAAAATCCTCCTGGTTGCGGCCATGGAAAAATTCATTGAGATTTTCAACACCGCCGGCGGCATTGGCCTTTTCGTAGATGCCAAAGATCCGCAAGCCAAACGCTACTACGAGCAATTCGGTTTTATTGCCCTGCCATCCAACCAACTGCATTTGTTTCTCCCGGTAAAAACGATTCAACAGGCATTGACACCAAACCCATAAAGCGATGAATTGACACCGTTCCCGCCCTCAGTTCCCCTTCCCCAGGGAGCCGGCCAGGGCATCCGCGTCTTCGACCAGTTCCAGGATCAGCCTCTTGCCCTCCACATTCCAACCAAAAGTGTAGCTACTACACCGTCCCCGGAGGGAGCGGGATCAAAACCGTTTTCTAACAACTTTCTAATAAACATGTTACATATCACAAGGCCCCGCGGAGGCCGGGATCAAAAAACTCCGATTTCTCCGATTTCTCCGTTTTTTTTTGGAATCCCACCAGGCCCAGCGGTCAGGTCAAAATTGCCCTTTGCTCTTCAAATTGCCGAACCCTATACTCCCCCCATGCTTGACATTCGATTGATGCGGGAGCAAACCGAATTCGTCCGCCAGCGCCTGGCCACGCGCGGGGCGGGGGACGAGGGCAAGGTGGACCAGGTTCTCCTCCTGGACGAGCAGCGCCGCAAATTCCTGGCGGAAGTCGAGCAGCTTAAAGCCGCCCGCAACCGCGTCTCCAAGGAGATCGGGGCGCTGATGGCGCAAAAAAAAGCCGCCGACGCGGAAGCCAAAAAAGCGGAAACCCGCCAGATGGGCGAACGGATCGCCGAATTGGACAAGCAGACCGCCGCGGTCCAGGAGCAGCGGGACGCGCTGCTGCTGCAGTTGCCCAACCTGCCCCATGCGCGCGTCAAAATTGGGCGGACAGCCCAGGACAATCTGGAGGTGCGCGTCTGGGGCAAAAAGGCGGAGTTTGGTTTCAAGCCCAAGACCCACGTGGAATTGTGCGAGTCGCTTCAATTGGTGGATTTCGCCCGCGCCGCCAAATTATCCGGCAGCGGATTTCTCCTTTACACAAACCGCGGGGCGCGCCTGGAGCGGGCGCTGATCCAGTTCCTGCTGGAGCTGCACACCGGCGAGCACGGTTACACCGAGGTGTCGCCGCCTTTGCTGGTCAACGCCGCCTGCATGACCGGCGTGGGCCAGTTCCCCAAATTCGCCGACCAGTATTACGCCGTGCAGGAGGGCCAGGACGCCGCCACGCTGGGCAAATTGTTTCTGATTCCCACGGCGGAGACGCCCGTGGCCAACATCCATCGGGACGAGATATTGAAGGAAAGCCAGTTGCCCCTGCTTTATTGCGCTTACACGCCGTGCTTTCGCGGCGAGGCCGGCGCGGCGGGGGTGGGCACGCGGGGGATGATCCGCGTCCACCAATTCGACAAGGTGGAGCTGATCAAGATCACCCGGCCGGAAAGCGGTTACCAGGAGCTGGAGAAACTGGTGGCCAACGCCGAGCGCGTCCTCCAGCTTCTGGGCCTGCATTACCGGGTGCTCCAGCTTTGCACCGGGGACATGGGTTTTGCCAGCGCGATGACCTACGACATCGAAGTCTGGGCGCCGGGGCAGGGGCAGTATTTGGAAGTGTCCAGTTGCTCCAATTGCGAGGATTTCCAGGCGCGCCGGATGAATCTGCGCTTCAAGAGCGAATCCGGGGAAAACAAACATCCGCAGTACCCGCACATCCTCAACGGCAGCGGCACCGCGCTGGCCCGGCTCTTTGTGGCCCTGCTGGAAACGCATCAGCAGGCCGACGGCGGGGTGGTGATCCCGGAGGCCTTGCAGCTGTGGATGAAGGCCGGGCGGATCGGGCCGGCGGGGTCGTGAGGCTCCAAACGGCCATGTGGAAAGCAAAGGTGCCATGAGAATCCTGCTCGCCAGCAGCGAGGTCAATCCTTACTCCAAGTCCGGCGGCCTGGGGGACATGGTTGGCGCGCTGGCCAAATTCCTGCGGCGCGCCGGGCATCAAGTCGGCGTGGTAACGCCGCTCTATCGCGGCATTCGCGAGGCCTTTCCAGGCTTGCAGCCCTTTGATTGGAAGCTCGACTTGCCGATGGGAGACCAGCGGGTCCAGGGCGGGGTTTGCGTGGAGGAAACGGGCGGCGGCCCGACGATCTATTTTATTGATCAGCCGCTCTTCTATGACCGTCCGGAATTATATCAGGAAAGAGGGGCCGACTATGCCGACAACGCGGAACGATTTATTTTCTTTTGCAAATCGGTCCTCAACCTCGCCCGTTATCTGCCCTGGCAGCCGGAGTTGATCCATGTCCACGATTGGCAGGCGGCGCCGGTGGCGGCTCTGGTCGAAGACGAGCGCCACCGGGGCGATTGGCCCGCCGCGCCGCCGGTATGCCTGACCATTCACAACCTGGCCTTTCAGGGCAATTTTCCCGCGGCGAAATTCGGCCTCACCAATCTGCCGCCGGAGTACTTTCAACCCGGCGGCATGGAGTTCTACGGCGGGATGAATTTCCTCAAAGGCGGCATTTCTTATGCCAGCGTCATCACCACCGTCAGCCCCCGTTACGCGCGTGAAATCACCACCGAACAATTCGGCTGCGGGCTGGACGGAGCGCTGCGCTGGAGGCAGGGCGTGTTGATCGGGATTCTCAATGGAGTGGATTACGACGAGTGGACCACGGTCGGAAACCCTTATCTGGTCCGGTCCTACACGGCCGACGATCTGCGGGGCAAGGCGGTCAACAAGGCGGAAATGCAGGCGGAAGCCGGCTTGCCCGTCCTGGGAGATGTCCCGCTCTTCGGGACGGTGGCCCGACTGGCGGAGCAAAAGGGCGTAGATATCCAACTGGGCGCGTTGGAAGAGATGCTGGCCGCGGACATGCAATTCATTTTGCTGGGGAGCGGGGGCCGCGAATTCGAGCGCGGCTACCGCAAACTGGAGTTGCGTTACCCCAGCAAATGCGCGGTCAAGATCGGCTTTGACACCAGGCTGTCGCACCGCATTGAATCGGCCTGCGATTTCTTCCTGATGCCCTCGCGTTTCGAGCCGTGCGGATTGAACCAAATGTACAGCTTGCGTTATGGGACTGTGCCCGTCGTGCGCGTGACCGGCGGCCTGGATGATTCGGTGATTGATGCGACCGAGGACCCGGCCCATGCCGATGGCATCAAGTTCCGGGAATACTCCGTCCGGGCGCTGGCCAAAGCCATCCGCAAGGCGCTGGTGCTCTACGGGGACAAGGAGTTGCTGGAACATTATCGCCGCAACGGGATGAGCCAGGATTTCTCATGGGAGCGGACCGCCGTGACTTACGAAAAAGTGTACCAGCAAGCCCTCCAGACCCGCCAAGCCCAGGTCGCTTCATCGCTGCATTCCTCCGAGCGTCCCATGAAAGAGGAGTCGTGACCAAGTTCACCGGATTCGATTTTGATCGAAGGTAGTAACTTGGAATGTGACTTCCGCGTCTGTATAAGCAGAATGCATTTCAGAATGAAGGCATTGGGGGGCACAATCATGTGCCGTTTCCTTTTCCTGGAGGGGATGAGGGCGTTCTCGCAGGATACAACCACGGGTTTTGTCACAGATTTTCCAATTCCGCCGATGCAGTCCGCGCCGTGGGCGCTTTCGTCAACCAACCTGCCAACCAACCTTCAGCGAGCAGTGGAGATAATTTTCCAAACTGGCATGGCTGATCCGCGTGGTTGCGAATATCGCGAAATCGAGGTTGTCGTCGGCGACGTCTGGCAAGCTTCTGGAATTGCTCTTAAGACACACGGCTGGGTCTTGCCGGCAGTTAAAGGCGCGCTTACGAATTACGCCATTGGTTGGAATGGTTTGGTCTATCCCCTCGTCTCGAAGGGCGGCCCGGCAAGCGCGGAGAACGATGCCCGCGCCATGGTTCCCCAGATGACCCACAACATGGCTTTGAACAACAACTTCGGGAACTTGCGCGGCCAAGCCTTTGCCTCAGAAGAATACTGCATGACCCGAATGGCCCTTAGATAAGGAATGTGCTTCCTAACATGTTTATTTATAGAATCTTACGTGCGTCACTTTCCAGTCGAGCTGCGAAGGCCGGGGAATCGCCTTGGTGGCTTCCCTCGGAGGTAGGTGACAACCTAGGTGGTTGGTGATTCTTGACCAATTCTATATCACATTGATGTTAAACGGTTTATGCCTTAACTAAGGGCCATTCCTGCATGACCCCCCAATGGCTGACACCATCGAAAGCAGCCATGATATTGCGCTTCGCGCCTCCGGATCTTGCGGAGGAATGCGCGCTGACCATGAGAAAGAACGATTCATTCCTCCTGCTCGCGGAAGACCGGCTCTGGATACTTTTTGACCGCGCCAACTGCCTGCGTTGATCGCATTTCGAGCCAGAGCTGGCGACAAGGCCGCGCTCGCCGAATACGCCCGTTGGCTCAAGTCCAGCGATCCAGGAGTGTGTTTCTTGCAAATCAGGCAGATGCTTGCCCCACTGAGAGAATTCCCGACTGATTCTGCATGGAGAAGCGTTTGGAAATTTCTCTTCGATGAGAAAAACTCGCCGTGGTTCAAGTTCCTTCTCACGAACAGCTCGCCAGATCCCAGGGGAATGAGCGCACCCTTCTTCAACCTCGAGGAGTTCTTTGGCACTCCGATCATAAATAACAGCCTTTTCAGGAAGTTTGTCGTCCGCCTGCTCAACGACAAATCGCCTTGTGGCAAAATAATGGGCGACTCTGGCGGCTATTGGCTTACCGAACAAATCTCCATCAGCCGCCAGTTCGGATACACGGTGTCCCCGCCACCAGATGGGGAGAATATAGATGGAACGGCATTTCGCACCTGCGATTTTTATGCCTGGCTGCTCTCGAACAGGATTTCCGGCGCGCCTGTATTCCAACTTTACTGGCCGGAAGAACAAAGGGACAGGGCAATTCTTGAGTTGACGAGGATGTTATCAAATAATGGGCCTTTCAAAACCCAGCCCTTCCAGGAACCTTGAGCTAATTCTCGCGGGAGATCGTCACTCGGATGGAGCCAACTTCCGTTTTTTCCAATTTTGCGAAGGCGGCCCGGCTCAAGTCCACCACCTTGCCGAATTGCATGAACGCTCTTTTGCCGCCCCGGTCGGTGACTTCCACGTGCACGCTTTTGTCCCCATACACAATTTTCAGCCTGGATCCCAGGGGATAATCCCAACTGGCCGCGGTAAGGGCGTCCGGGTTAAACGGGCGGCCATCGGCCATGCGCTTGCCGCGCTCCGAGGCGCCGTACCAAGTGGCGCGGTCGAAACAACAGGTGTGCCATGCGCACACAATCAAAATCACGGCCAGTACGGCGGCCAATTTGCGCTTCATAAAATGGGAGGATAATGCCAAAGGGCCGGCCATTCAAAAAAAGATTGAGCAATTGACATTGGCCGGCCGTCCAACCATAGTTCCAGTAACCTATGCCCGGTTCCGCGCGTCTCGTCAAGAGGCGGCGGAAAGAACGAACCATGAAGAAGCTCCTGGCCCTGAAAACGACGGCCTTCACGCTCATTGAGCTGTTGGTGGTCATCGCCATCATCGCCATCCTGGCCAGCATGCTGCTGCCCGCGCTCTCCCAAGCCAAAGAAACCGCCCGCCGCATCCGTTGCACCAGCAATCAGCATGAGGTCAGCCTGGCCAACATGATGTATGCGGACGATTACAACGGCGGGTATCCGCCGCGTCCCGAGGATCGCATCGCCAACACCACCAACCGCTGGCCCAGCCTGCTGATTTCTTATTACTCGATGACCAATATTCTGATATGCCCGAGCGAAAAAACCAACTGGCCCAGCACGGCCGGAATCACCTCCCCATTTGCCGCTGATGAGGCTTTTCGCAGCTACTTGATCAATGGCTTCAATGACGGCTACGCGGCCAAATATCCCGGATGGGTCAGCACCGGCTCCTGCACCAACCCAGGAAACCAAATGCCGTATCTTACGGATAGGGACATCCCCCTGCCCTCCGACACCGCGATTTTCAGCGAAAAACTGCCCTTCATGGGCGATTTTTTCATGGACTATTACAATATTGACGATGGCAACGTATTGGACCAGACCAAGCACAGCGGCAAGGACACCAACCAGGGCGGGTCGGTGGTTGCCTACGTGGATGGCGCCGCGCGCTATATGAAGAATCTTTCCACCATGCAGCCGGTCGTTCTTTGGTGCACCGTGCCACTTTATCGCAACGGCGCCTCCCCGCCTTGAGTTCTCCCTCCGGCGGAAGGTTATTGCGGCATTTCGACGGTTTGAAATACCGTGCTGCCTTTGATCTTGCCCGCCTCCAAGTCCAGCCGGTAGGTCACCTCGGCGCTCAACGGCTCGGCATTCACGCCGGGCAGATACGGGTCCATGCCTTGGATGTTCCGGCCATAGTAGAAAACCTTCACCGGGTCCGAGCCATTGGTTGATACCAAGTGCCAGAGGATGTGCTCCGGGGCCTTGACCTTGTTGGTGACCACCTCAACGACTTTGAGGCTGGTGAGACTGTAAGGGTTGAGGAGCTCGAAAAGAACGGGGAAGTTCGTCCCATTATCTATGCCCCCGCGAGCCTGGCCCCCGCGAGCCGGGCCGCCGCGACGCATGCCGCGGAAGCCACGGTTCATGGTCGGCCTCAGCGTGGCCGTGACGATCATCTTCGGTTGTTCCCCATAATCGCTAAAAAAATGAAAATAGGCCCACACGGTCAGGAGAAGCACCACGATCCAGAATATCTCTCTCTTGCGCATTAGCCAGCGGCGATAATGTTGAATTGGACGGAAGAATAAGCCGCTTGGTTGCAATTTTCCACATTAAAAAAGATTGAGCGATTGACAGCGGTTCGCCGTCCAACCATAGTTCGAGTTATCTTTGCCCGGCATTGTCCGTTTATGGAGGCGCCGGTGGAAAGACCAAAACATGAAAAAGCTCCTGGCCCGGAACATGGCGGCGTTCACGCTCATCGAGCTGTTGGTGGTCATCGCCATCATCGCCATCCTGGCCAGCATGCTTCTGCCCGCGCTTTCGCAAGCCAAAGAAACCGCCCGCCGCATCCGTTGCACCAACAATCAGCATCAGATCAGCCTTGCCGACATGATGTATGCCGGGGACAACAACAGCAGCTATCCCCCGCGTCCCAATGACACGGGTGTGGCCAATATCGAGCGCTGGCCCAGCTTTTTGCTCCCCGGTTATAGTAATACCAATCTTTTGATCTGCCCAAGCGAAAAAACCCCTGCGCCTGAATCGGGCGGAAGCAATCCCGCCTTTCCTGCGGATATGGCTTTTCGCACCTACTTTATGAATGGCTTTAACGACGGCTACGCGGCCAAATATGGCTCATGGCCGGACAGCGCCGTCCCTTGGCCATTTTTGCAGGAGAAAGACGTTCCCCAGCCTTCCGACACCGCGGTTTTCAGCGAAAAACTGGCCGACAAAGGCGATTTTTTCATGGATTTCTTCGAGATTGACGATGGCTTGGTATTGGACCAGGCCAAGCACAGCAGCAGCAGCGTGAGCACCAACATCGGCGGGTCCGTCTATGGCTTTATTGATGGCAGCGCGCGTTTTTTGAGGGTGAACGGGAGCCTGGCTCCCGTCGAACTTTGGTGTACGACGTCTTATCGAACCAACTCCAACGGGCCTCCTTGAGTTCCCTCGCCCGCTGCGTCTCATCACGGCATGACCGTGGTGTGAAAAGGGGTGCTGCCTTTGCGCTTGCCCGCCGTGACTTCCAGCCGATACGGCACATTGGTGATCAACGACTCGGCACGGACGCCGGGGAGATAGGGCGTCATGCCTTGAATGTTCTGGCCATAAAGGAACACCTTCACCGGCTCCGAACCGTCGGCTGACACCAAGTGCCACACCTCGTGCTCCGGGGCCTTGACATTGTTGGTTTCCACCTCAACGGCTCTGAGGCTGGTAAGCTTGTAGTAATCGTCGAGCTGGAAAAGAACGGGAAAGACCGGCCTGTTTCCGGCGCGACCGCCGCCCCCCAACGGTCGCAGCGAAGGAATGATCATGATCTCCCTTTTTACCCCCAAAGTTGTGAAAAAATGAACGTAGGCCCACGCCGTCAGGAGAAGCACCACAACCCAGAATATCTCTCGTTTGCGCATTGGTCAGCCGCGTCGGGATTGACTTGGGCGGGATAATATGCCACTTGGGAGCAACTGCAAACTTTAATGTTGAGTCGAAG
>JBEKOF010000085.1:0-16723 GCA_049522055.1 Verrucomicrobiota bacterium
TTTGCCGAACCGCTCCGCCGCCAGCACCAGGCTCTTGGAGGCGGCCAGCAGGCGCAACCCCGTGATGCTCAGTTCCCGCGCCACCACGATCACCACCATCCACGCCTGCATCCAACCCAGCCCGACAAAGGCGATGAAGGCGGAGCAGACCAGGATTTTGTCCGCCAGGGGATCCATGAGTATTCCAAAATTGGTGATCAGTTTGTCGCGCCGGGCAATCCGCCCGTCAAAGTAATCAGTCAGGCTGGCGGCGCTGAAGAGCAGGAGGGCGATGGATTCGTGGTACGGAAAGCTGGAGAAGACCACGAGCAGAAAGGCCACGGTGAGGACAAAGCGGGAGACCGTCAATTGATTGGGCACGTTCATGGACGGCACCAATAAAGACAGGTTCCGCCCGGCAAGTAAAGCCGGCAAGAAATCAGGCCGGTCGCCGCGGGGCGGCCCTGGGCAACAAGAAGGTCAGTGCGGCGGCGATCAAAATTCCGATGGCCAGGGCGTCGAAAGGCAGTTCCAGGCTGCCGGATTTCTTCTTGAGCCACCCGGCGATATCGGGTCCATAATAACCGCCCAAATTGCCGCAGGCGTTGATTAACCCCATCGCCATGCCCCTAGTGCCGATGGGCAGCGTCTCGCTCGGGATCGCCCAAAACGGGGAGAGCGCCACCGACGGGCCGGGGATGGACAGGCAGAGCAATCCATAGGAGAGCCAAAAATGGCCGTGCAAACTGACGCTCAGAATCAGGCACACCCCGCAGATCAGATAGGTCAGCGCCAGATGCATGCGGCGCTCGTTGGCTTTGTCCGAGTGCCGGGCCACCAGCACCATCAGCACGGCCGTGAAGGTGTAAGGGAAGGCGAACAACAATCCATTTTGCAGGCCGCTGAATCCCCTGCCCTCCAGGCTGCTGGTGAAGAATGTCATGCAGCCGTAAGCCAGGCAATTATGCAGAAAGTTGATGGCAATCATGACCAGGATGGCAGGATGGTCAACAAACCATTTCCACAAACGTCCGCCCCGGAAAATCAGTTTCAACAAAACTCCCCCGGGCGCGCGCTCCCACACCCTGCCTGCGGCCAACGGGAGTGGATTGGGCGGCTTCAAGGCGTCCTCCTCCTCGCGCAAGGTTGTTTCCAGATAATTCCGCTCCTCCGCCGAAATCCATTTTGCATCCCGGGGACGGTCCCGGATGCAGAACCACCAAACCGGCAGCCAGAGAAAAGGCAGCGCCCCTTCCAGCACGAGCACCGTCCGCCAGCTATACTGATCCAAGAGCGCGCCGGTAAGCAGGGAGGAAGCCACCACCGCCAGGGGCTGGCAAAGATTCCAGTAGGCGTTGGCCCTGGCGCGTTCGGAACGAGGAAACCAATTGGCCAGCAGCACCAGCATGGACGGGAAGACGCCGCTTTCCGCGACGCCGAGAAAAAATCTCGCCGCCTCGAATTGCCGGAAACCCTGCGCTAGGCCGCATGCCACCGCGCAGACGCCCCAGGCCACCAGACAAAGGCTGATGACCTTGCGGGCGCTCCAGCGCGCCGCCAAATGCCCGCCCGGAATCTGGAAAAGAACGTAGCCGAAAAAGAAAATCCCGGCGGCTTGTCCCTTCATCCGGTCGTCCATGAAGAGGTCCTTCATCAAGGAGGAGACCTTGGGGGTGAGCGCCATGGAGACGTTGGTGCGGTCCACGTACGAGATGGTGTACATGACCAGCGCCACAGGGATGATGTGCCGCCAGCGTTGTGATCTCATATGCCAGGGTGGTCGGCGAACCGCGGCCCCATCAGCCGATGGGTTCCGCGATCAAATCATAATCGCCATGGCCGATGATCTTGACGCGCGCGAACTGGCCGAGGGGCAGTTTTCCGCGAACGTAAACCCGGCCGTCAATTTCAGGCGCATCGGCCTCGCCGCGCGCGATCAAAAAACCTTCCCGCCCGCCGGAAGCGGCGTCCTGGATGTCCGCCGGAGCGGCGGAGGAACGGATGAGTCCGTGTTCCCACGAACTGACGCGGGCCGCCTGCAAATCGCCGGGGCGGGCGGGCGCCTCGACCAGCACCGTGATCTCCCGACCGACGAACGAGGCGGAAACCTGGCGGGCCACGCGGAGCTGCTCGGCCATGGCCAGCTTCTGCCGCTGCTGTTTGATCCGCTCCGGTATTTGCCCCTCCATTTTGCCGGCCCGCGTGCCTTCCTGGCGCGAGAAGGTGAAAACCCCGAGCCGCTCGAATTTGGCCGCGCGGATAAAATCCAGGAGCGATTGGAAACAGGACTCCGTCTCGCCGGGAAATCCGACGATAAAAGTCGTGCGCACGGCGACGCCCGGAATGCCGGCCCGGATTTTCCCCAACAAGTCAATGATATGTTGCCGGGAGGTTTCGCGCCGCATCCCTTCGAGCATCTTCGCGTGGATGTGCTGGAGGGGCAGGTCAATGTAGCGGGCGACTTTCCCGCATGGGGCGATGGCCCCGATCAACTCGTCCGTCCAATGCGCCGGGTGCGTGTAGAGCAGGCGGATCCAAAAGTCGCCCGGCACGGCGTTCAGGGCCGGCAGGAGGGTGCGCAGGGTGGCGGCCTCCGCCGGCAGGGCGCGTGCGGCGGCCTGGAATTTTTCGGGGGAGGAAATGCCGCCGCCGGGCTTGGGGCGCAGGTCCAGGCCATAGAAGGTCGAGTCCTGGGAAATGAGGTTCAACTCCTTGACGCCGGCGGCCACAAGCTCTCGAGCCTCCCGCACCACGTCGGCCTGGGGCCGGCTGCGATAGGCCCCGCGCATCCGCGGGATGATGCAGAAGCTGCAAGGATGGTTGCAGCCTTCGGCGATCTTGACATAGGCGAAATGGCGCGGCGTGAGGCGAAAGCGCGGCGTGGCGAAGTCGGGAATATAGGCGGGCCGGGAATGGACCTGGACCCGCGGGGCGGGCGGCGGGGCGCGCCGGCCGGGGGGCGGGTTTGGAATAGTATTGACTGATTTCGGGCCGGGCCTCCCGCCGCGGCGCCGGGCCAGGGCCTGCAGGACGATTTGCGAAACATCCGCCACCTGGTCAATGCCCATGAACGCATCCACCTCCGGCAGGAGTCCGGGCAGATCGTCGCGAAAACGCTGCGGCAGGCAGCCGGAAACCACGAGAGCCTGGCCGGGATTTTTTTTGGCCCGGGCCTGGGCGGTTTCCAGAATCGCCTCCACGCTTTCCTTCTGGGCGGCGCCAATGAACGAGCAAGTGTTGACAATCACCACATCCGCCTGCTCCGCCTGGTTGGTGATTTCCAGCCCGCTTTTGAGCAGGCAACCGAGCATGATTTCCGTGTCCACCAGATTCTTGGCGCAGCCCAGGGAGATCAACCCCACGCGCACTGGGGGATGGCTTGATTTTGTCATGAACGGCTCAATCCCTCAGCGCCGGGGCGGGGGCAGGGGCAACGTCTCGCCCGGATCCGGTTGGGCCTGATAAAGTCCCGGCCCAAGCCCGGCCAGGGGACTGCGCTTCTGATAGTGGTTCCAAAGCAGCCAGCCGGACGCCGCGCCGACCAGCAACAGCACCCCCGCGATGACCGGCAGGACCATCCGCCGCCCCGCGGTGGAGACGTGGAACATGGCCGAGTCCAGAATGCCCGAGGCATGAGCCTGAAAGGGCGGCTGGGTCTGGCAGCCCGCTTCGGCCAATTCCAGGTTCAGTTGGGCGAGGATTTGCGCCGGGTCCAATTTCAGCGCCATGGCGTAAGTGCGGACGAAGCCCCGGATATAAACCGGAGCGGAAAAGACATCATAATTGCCCGAATCAATCGCGCGGATATGATCGCTACGGATTTTGGTCACGTCGGCGACCTGGGTGACGGTCAGCCTTTGGGCCTCGCGCGCCGCCTTGAGTTGTTCGCCTACTGTTGCCATATGCGCGCATTTGTAACAGTATTTCCCCGCCGGCGCAAGGGCGCAGTCGGACAATTCGGCTTTCTTAATTCGCGAAGAAAAAACTAGATTTGGGCCATGCCCAGTGGGAATTTCCCCAGCTTATCACGCGCAACACGCGCCACTTCCAGGGGTTGGCGGGAAATGTCGCGTGGCCCTGAATTACAAAACTGTCATCTTCCGCTCGTTGCTTCTTCGGGACCGGTTGTTAAACTGCTCCCCTATGAATTGCCAAAAACATCTTTCGCTCCTCTTGTCCGCTCTTGGCGCCGCATGGGTGGCGTCCAGCGGTTTTGCCCAGACACCTCCCGCGGAAAAGCCTTACAAAATCGTCGCCACCAACCAGCTTATGGGAACCGGCGTGATTGACTACGTCTCCGCCGACAACGAGGGCCGGCGCCTCTACGTTCCCCGAGGCCCCCTGATCCATGTGTTCGATCTCGACACGCTCAAGCCCGTCGGCAACGTCACCAACAGCGGCGGGCATGGGGTGGCGGTGGACCCCAAGACCCACCACGGCTTCAGCAGCAGCAGTCCGGTTTCCATGTTCGACACGACCACCCTCGAGTTGATCAAGCACATTACCGTGCAGGGCCGCCCGGACGGCATCCTCTTTGAGCCATTCACCGAACGGGTCTATGTCCTCAGCCATAGCGCGCCCAACGTTACCGTGATTGATCCCAAGGACGGCTCCATCGTCGGCACGATTGACCTGGGCGGCGGGCCGGAGCAGGGCGCCAGCGACGAACATGGCCATGTCTATATTGACGTCGAAGACCAAGATAATATCGCCGTCGTGGACGCCAAAACCCTCCAGGTGACGGCGCACTACCCGCTCCAGGGCAAGGGCGGCGGGCCGGGCGGCTTGGGTTTGGACGCCAAGAACCACATCCTCTTCGCCATGTGCCATGATCCAGCCACTTGTGTCATTCTGAGCGCGGATGACGGAAAAATCCTCGACACCCTGCCGATCCACGCCGGCACCGATGGCGGCGGCTTTAATCCCAACACGATGGAGGCCTTCAGCTCCCAGGGGGACGGCACCTTGAGCATTATCAAAGAGATCAGCCCGACCAGCTTCGTGGCCGAACCCGTCGTGCAAACGCAGCGGGGCGGCAAGACCTGCACTGTGGACACCAAAAACAATCGCGTCATCGTCATTGCCACAGAGCGGGCTGCGGCTTCTCCGCCAGCCGCAAACGCGGCGCCGCCTGAGGCGGCGGCGGCAACGCCTCCGGCGGGCGGCCCGCCCGGCGGCGGCCGGCGCGGGGGACGCGGCGGCGGCGGCGGTCCGGGATTCCTCGATATCATCGCCGTGGGCCGGTAACTCCTGTTCCCCTGCGGGGCGGCGCTCCCGCGGAGCCTGCGATTCCTCTCCCCACGCAATGAGGAGAGGTGCAGCGGCGGTGTATGAACGTCCCATTTCCATTCCCTCGCCCCACGTCGTGGGGGAGCGCAGGGCTTTCCTTTCCCGCCAAAATCCAGGCAGAAAGATTTTGTCCTGCACCCAATCATTAATCGTTGATTCTTGTATTTCATTTCATTGACCTTGCTGCCCACATCCCGTAAACTGACCGGCTCTTATGAATATACTAGTATGTGACCCGGTTTCGCCAAAAGGCATCGCGCTGCTCCAAGAACGCCCTGAGTTCAAAGTGACCGTCCTCAAACAGAAATTGACCGAGGCCGAGTTGCTCCCGCTGGTCAAGGAGAGCCATGCCCTGGTCGTCCGCTCCGAAACCAAGGTCACCAAAAACGTCATCGCCGCCGCTCCCAACCTCCGCGTCGTCGGGCGGGCCGGCGTCGGCGTGGACAACGTGGATGTGGACGCGGCCACCGCGCGCGGCATCGTGGTGATGAACACCCCCGGCGGCAACACCATTTCCACGGCGGAACTGACTTTTTCCATGCTCATGGCCCTGGCCCGCAAGATTCCCCAGGCCCATGCCTCCATGAAGGCGGGCCAATGGAACCGCAAGGAATTTCAAGGCACCGAACTGTGCAACAAAACCCTCGGCATCCTCGGCATGGGCCGGATCGGCACCGAAGTGGCCAAACGCGCCCTGGCCTTTGGCATGAAGGTCCTGGCCTACGATCCCTATCTTTCCCCCGCCCGCGTGAAGGCTTTGCAGGTGGACATCAAGGACCACGTGGATGACGTCTATCGCCAGGCCGATTTCCTCACCGTTCACATGCCCGCCACCGAGGAAACCAAAAGCATGGTCAACACCGCCGCCTTCGCCAAAATGAAAAAGGGGGTGCGGGTGCTCAATTGCGCCCGCGGCGGCATCATCAACGAAGCGGATCTCTTCGCCGCCCTTCAATCCGGCCAGGTCGCCGGCGCCGCTCTGGACGTTTACGAAAAGGAGCCGCCTCCCGCCGATTTCCCTTTGCGCCAATTGCCCCAGGTCGTCATGACCCCGCATTTGGGCGCCAGCACGGAAGAGGCCCAGGAAAACGTCGGCATCGAAGTCGCCGAATCCATCATTGATTTCCTGCTCAATGGCGCGGTGCGCAGCGCCGTTAATCTGCCCAATCTCGATGTGCAGACCTATCAGGTCGTCAGACCCTTCCTGACCCTGGGGGAAAAACTCGGCCGCCTCCTCGCCCAGCTGGCCCCCAAACGCAACGACCGCATCATCATCACCTACGGCGGCAAGGCGGCCGAATTGCCGGCCGATCCCGTCACCCGCGCCGTCCTAAAAGGCTTCCTCGAACTGGCGGGCGGGAAGGAAGTCAACCAGGTCAACGTCCGCAGCCTCGCCGCCTCCCTGGGCTTGCTCGTCGAGGAAATCAAATCCAGCGAAGCCACCGACTTCAGCGAGTGGCTCCATGTCGTCGTGCTTTCCGGCGACGAACGGATTTCCGCCGCCGGCAGCGTTTTCGGCACGAAAAGCCTCCCGCGCATCGTGCGCCTCTTCAGCCAGCCTGTGGAGATCGTCCCCGAAGGGGTCATCTTCCTGATGAACAACAAGGACCGTCCCGGCATGGTCGGCTACATCGGCACCCTCATGGGCCGCCACCACGTCAACATTGCCAGCATGAGCCTGAGCCGCGACGCCGCCGGCGGCCAGGCCCTGACGGTTTTAAATCTGGACAGCGTTCCCCCGCCGGCCCTGCTGGAAGAAATCAAAAAAGACCCGGACATCAGCAACATCCGCGTCGTCAAACTTTAAAGAAGCGCCAATCCGCCGCCGCCCAACATGATCATTCCATTCACTCCGCCGCGCCTGGCCCTGGCCGCCGCGCTCGCCTTCTGCGTCTTCCAGGCGCCCCCGCCCGCCTCCGGGCAAGTCAAGTCTAACGTTCTGGACTCCCTCTTCCCCGATCCCGTCGTGGCCCAAGGCAAGGGCTTTGAAATCAAGCGCAGCGCCCTGGATGACGCTTTTTTCACCTACCAGACAGAGATGAAGCGAATGCAGCGATACGTCCCCGACGCGGCCCGCCCCCAGGTTGAGTCCAACATCCTCGATCAACTCATCGTGGACAAGATCGAGGCACAGAAGGCCACGGACGAAGAAAAAGCCGCCGCGTGCGACCAGGTGTCCAAGTCCATTGAACAATTTCGAAAATCAGCGCCCAGCGAGGCCGCTTTTCAAGCGGAGCTCAAGGCCACCGGCGCGACCTTGGATCAATTACAAGCCCGCGGCCTGGAAAAGCAATTGGGCCGGACGGTCCTCATTCGCGAATTGGTGTCCAGCAACGCCATCTCCGACGATGCCATCAAAAAATTCTACGATGCCAACCCGGAGCAGTTCGTCATTCCTGAAAGAGTCCGCATCGCGCAAATCCTCATTTCGATTATTGATCCGGCGACCAAAAACACGTTCCCCGATCCGCAGAAAGCGGCGAAGCAAAAACTGGCCAGGGAAGTTCTGGCCCAGGCCACCAACAGCGGCGATTTCGCCAAGCTGGCCAAAGAATACTCCGACGACGCTTCCACCAAGGAGACCGGGGGCGAGTACCCCCCGTTTGCCCGCGGCATGATCTCCCGCGAACTCGAACCCATCGAAGCCGCCGCCTTCACCCTGAGGACCAACCAGGTCAGCGACCTGGTGGAAACCAAATTTGGCTATCACATCCTCAAACTGCTGGAAAAGCTCCCGCCCTCCACCGTCGCCCTGACCAACGCCTCCCCCAAAATCAAGGAGTACCTCACCGACACCGAGATCAGCAAACAACTCCCTTCCTACGTGCCGAAGATCGAGGCGGAGTACGAGGTGAAAACGGTGGATCTTGCCAGCGCCACCCCGCTCCTGGCCCCCCCCGCGCCCCGTCCCGCCGCTGTTCCCAGCCCGGGCCAGAAGTAAGGCCGGCTCCCCAAACGTGGATTGATGAAGGCGATCACAATTCAAGCCATCCCCGCAGACGGTTCTTGCAGGCGTGGCGGTCGGGCGGCGAAAGAACACCAATGGACTTGATGACCAGCCTGCTTTCGATTGTGGCCAGTTGAGGCTTGATGCCGCAGGGAACATTCAGTCCGGCCGCCTGCCAATCCAAGAGCGCCATATCCACATTTTGCAACTGCGAGGAAATCGGAACTACAAATAAGTCCCCCGCAAAGCTGCTCTGGCCGATGACGATGGCTGGCCGCACTTTGCGGCTGGTCAAATCAGTGAACGGAATCGGAAGAAGAATGACTTCACCTGTCACGAAGTTCATTGAAAACGTCATCGTCCGGGTTGTCCCAGGCTTTCATCAAAGTCTCCTCAGACTTTTTCATCCAAGCGTCTCGTTCGTCCGCCCCGTTAGCGCCTGCTTTCGTTTGGATGGTGACAACGACTTGAGCCTTCTCCTCCAGAGGCAATGGGCGGGGAAGTTTCAACGTCCCGTTTTCGTAAATGGCTTCCATCGTGGTGGTCATTGTCACAAAGTAGCATGGAGAGTTGCTATTGGCAAGAGCGGTTCCAATTGCACCTTGTGCAAGAGCGTGTTTTAAACATGGCCTACCCCGCCGCCAGCCGATAGCCCACCCCCGGCTCAGTGATCAGCAATTCCGGGCGGCCCGGATCAGCTTCCAGCTTCTCCCGCAAGTGCGCCACATACACGCGCAAATAATGCGTCTGGTCGCCGTAAGCCGGCCCCCAAACCTCCCTGAGGATCTGCCGGTGCGTCACCACTTTGCCGGCATTGCGCACCAGCAGCCGCAACAACGAATACTCCGTCGGCGTCATTTTGATCTCCTGCCCTTTGCGCCGGACCACCCGCCCGGCCAAATCCACCTCCAAATCCCCCGACCGGAACACCGCGTTGTCGGCGATGGGCTGGGCGCGGCGCTGCACCACGCGCAACCGTGCCAGCAACTCCGCCGTGCTGAACGGTTTGGTCATGTAATCATCCGCCCCGTTGTCCAGCGCGGTCACTTTGTCCACGTCCCCTTCCTGCACCGAGAGCACCAGCACCGGGGCCCGGCTCCATTCCCGCAGCCGGCTGAGCACCGTCAACCCGTTCATGTCCGGCAGCCCAAGGTCAAGGATGATGACATCGGGATTCCATTGCGCCGCCTCCGCCAGGCCCTCCTGCCCTTGCGCCGCCTCGTGCACCCGGTAGCCGTTGGCCTCCAGCGTCACGCGGAGCAGCCGCCGGATTTGCACTTCGTCGTCAATAATTAGAACCGAATGGGGATGGAGGGGTGTTTCGCTCATGGCGGGGTTTCAGGGCCGGGGTTGGGGTTGGTTTCCACTGGCAAATAAATCGTAAATTGCGCCCCGCCGCCCTCCCGGTTGCGCGCCTCCACCCGGCCCCCGTGCGCTTCCACGAACCCTTTGACAATGGACAATCCCAGCCCCGTCCCGCCCGCCGGCGCGCCGGGCGCGCGGTAGAATTTGTCAAAAAGGTGCGGCAAACTTTCCGGGGGCAGCCCCGGCCCGTGATCCGCCACGGTGAGCGTCAACTCCGCCGGGCTGGCCGCCACGGAGATTTCCACCGCCGTTCCCTCCGGCGTGTAAGCCGCCGCGTTGAGCAGCAGATTGTTCAGCGCCTGCTCCATGAGCACAAAATCCATCCGCACCAGCGGCAGCCCCTTGGGCAGGGAGACCTTCACCGCGTGCCGCGCCAGCTCCTTTTCATTGTGCCGCACGGCCACGTGGACCAGGTCGGCCACGTCGCACCATTCCATCCGGGGCTTGACCTTGCCGGATTCCAGCCGCGTCATGTCCAGCAAATTGCCCACCAGCCGGTTGAGGCGCGCCGCGCTTTGCTGGATTTCCGCCGCCAGGGTCTTTTCCAGCGAGGCCGGATGCTGGGGTTGCAACTCCGCCAGTGTGCTGGCGGCGGTCGTGATGGCCGAAATGGGCGTGCGCAACTCGTGCGAGATGGAGTTCAGCAGCGCCTTGCTCAACTTCTCCGATTCCGCCAGCAGCCGCGCCGTCTCGGCCTCCCCGCCGAGGAGGAACCGGTCCAGCACCAGCGCCGCCTGCCGCGCATAGGCATCCAGCAGGTCCCGTTGTTCCTGGGTGGGCGGTTGCTCCCCCGGCAACTCCACCGCCATCACCCCCACCACGCCGCGATTGGTGACCATGGGAAGGTAAATCGCCTCGGCGAAAGGCAGGTTGTCCGTGAAACGTCCCGCCGCCTTGCCGAATCGGAAGGCCCAAGCCGCCACGCCCTGCTCCTTCTCCGAAATCGTGAACATGCTGGCCGGGTGCGCGCTCTGGGCCACCCCGCCCGTTTCATCGCGCAATAGAATCGCCACCTCCCCCTTGAACGCCTGCGCCACCTGGCGCACCAGCCGTCCCGCCATGTCATCCACGTCCGCCGCGTCCGCCAGATCGCGCGTGAGCAGATACAACGCCGTGGCCCGCTCCTCCCGGCGGCTCTCCGCCCGTTCCTGCCAGCGGATGCGCGACACAAAGTGCCCCATCACTATCGCCACCACGAAATACATACAGAACATCATCACGTCCTGCAACGAGGATAAATAAAGCGTGTAGAGCGGCGGCAAAAAAAAGTAGTCCCACGTCAGCGCGCTCGCCGTCGCCGCCAGCAAGCTGGGGCCGCGCCCGACAAAACACGCCTGCAAGACCACCCCCAGCAAATACACCAGCGCCAGCGCGTGCGGGTCGAGCGCCAACTCCCTTTGCAGCAAAAAATTCAGTCCCGTGCAGCCGGTCACCATCGCCAGCGCCGCCACATACTGCCGCGGCGGCGAATGCTCCAGCGCCATCCCTCCTCCCCGCCGGGCCGTCCCGCCGGTTTCCGACGCCTCGGGCCGCACCACATGCAGGTCAATCACCCCGCTGTCCCGCACCAGCCGGCGAAGCAGTCTGCCCCCGCGCAGACGGTCCAGCAGGTTGTCCCCGCCCGGTTTGCCGACAATTATTTGCGTCACATTCTGCTGTTGCGCCACCCGCAACAATCCGCGCGCGATGTCCACGTCCGACGTGGCCACCACCTCCGCCCCCAGCTCCCGCGCCAGCGCCAGATGCTTGGTCAGCCGCGTCTGGTCCGCCTCGGCCAGCGGCTGCGGCTGCTCCACATAGACCGCCAGCCACGGGCAGTCGTAGCTGTCGGCCAAACGCCGCGCCCAACGGATCATGTGCGGCGAGGAGGGGCTGGCGCTCACGGCCACCAGCAGGCGGTGGCCCGACTTCCACGGCCCGGTGATTTGCATCGCCTGCAAATACTCATGCACGTCCTGCCCCACGTGGTCGGCGGCCAGGCGCAGCGCCATCTCCCGCAGCGCTGTCAGGTTCCCCTCCCGGAAAAAGTTCATCATCGCCAGTTCCGCCCGCTCCGGCATATAGACCTTTCCTTCATCCAGGCGCTTGAGCAATTCTTCCGGCGGCAGGTCAATCAACTCGATCTCCGCCCCGTCCAGCACGCTGTCCGGCACCGTCTCAAACACGGTTGAGCCGGTGATTTGCCGCACGGTATCCACGCGGCTTTCGGCGTGCTGCACATTCATGGTGGTGAACACGTCCATGCCCGCGTCCAGCAACTCGATCACATCCTGGTAACGTTTGGCATGGCGCGATCCGGGGATGTTGGTGTGCGCCAGCTCATCCACCAGCGCCAACTGGGGGCATCGGGCCAGCAGCGCGTCCAGATCCATTTCCTCCAGCATCACGCCGCGATATTCCGCCCGGCGCCGCGGGATGCTGGGCAATCCGGCCAGCAGCGCGTCCGTCTCCTTGCGCCCGTGCGTCTCCACGTACCCGGCCACCACATCGCGCCCTTCCCGCAGCGCGCGTTGCGCGGCCCGGAGCATGGCATAAGTCTTGCCGACACCGGCGGCCATGCCGAGAAAAACCTTCAGCTTGCCGCGCTTTTTCGCGGCCTCCGTTTTCTGGATCGCCGCCAGCAGCGCATCAGGATTTGGGCGGGCAACGTCTGCCATCCGCCAAGCTTACCCGCCCGGATTGTTTATTGCGAGTGGATTTGCGCCGGCCCGTCTGCATCCCCCTTCGGTGAAATCAAAGCCGCGGCCCGGCCAACAGGTTCAGGCTCACGCCTTCCTTGGTGCTGCGCGCATAGACGTGGCCGTTGCTGATGGCGACGGAATTCCAGCACTTGCCCGTGAGCACATGAGCGCGCGCCATTTCCGTGTAAGCCGCCGGCGACGCCTGGACCAGCACCAGGTCGCCCGTGTCGCTCAACACCAGCAGATTTCCTCCCACCGCGGTCACTCCGCCAGGCCCAAAACCATCCTGCGACCACTTCTCCTCCCCGGTGGCCAGGTCCAGGCACTTCAGCGGCGCGGTGCCGAACTTCGCCTGGTCGAAAATCCCGTAGATGTAACCGTTGATCGCCACAGGCGTGCTCCAATGGTTGGCATCCTTGTTGCCAGGCAGCTTCCAAATCTCCGTCGCGGACCAGCCCCCGTCGGCCTTGGTGATTTTGCACGCGGCGGTGCCCACACCGTAGGCCATCGAGCCATAAACCACGTCGCCGGAAACCACGGGCGAACTGGCGGCCCCGGGCTTGCCCTTGATTGGGAAATGCCACAACACCGCCCCGGTTTTTGGCGCGACGGACACCAATCCTTTCTGCATGAAGAAAATGATCTGCCGCTCGCCCAGGATCGTGGCGGCGATGGGAGTGGCTTGCGTGATCAAGTCATCCTCCTCCTTCCAGACGACATGGCCGTCCGTCTTGTCAAAGGCCAGGAGCGACTCTCCCGCTCCCCCTCCGGCCACAAAAACCAGGTCGCCGTCAACCAGGGGCGAGGCGGCGCTTTCCCAGTGGATATTGCGCCCGGCGTGCTCTTTGATCAGGTCGCAGGACCAAATCACCTTGCCATCGCTGGCGTTCAAGCATTTGAGCAGCAGACGCGAGGAGTAGGCATAGACTCTGCCCTCGTCGTAGGCCGGGGTCGAACGCGGGCCGTCGCCGCCATCATTGCCCTTGGCGCCTGAATCCCCGCCCCCGTCGTACTTGGCTATGCCCAATGGCGCCGCCCAAACCTCCTGGCCGCTGGCGGCATCCAGGGCGACGCAAACTTCCTGCTCGGCTCCTTCGATTTCGCGCGCAACCAAAGTATAAACTTTGCCGCCGCCCAGCGCGAAGGTGCTGAACCCATTTCTGAGCGGCGTCTTCCAAACCTGGGTCAGGCCGCTGTCGGGCCATTTGGTGGGGATGCTTTCCAAGCTGATCCCGTCGTGATTTGGGCCGCGGTATTGCGGCCAATCCCCGCCGGGCGCAGGCAGGCAAAAAGAGCCGGCCATCAGAACCGGGAAGGTCAGTTTTTTGAGTTCGATCATAATACGCATAATTTGCTAAACATCCCTCAAAATCTGGCTCTGTCAACAGCCATTATCTTTTTCCATCTCCCGCCGGTCCTTTCACCCTCACAAACCCGCCGCGAAACCACTCGATGGCGTCGGCGAAGGCCTGGCGCGGCGGGGTCTGCGGCAGTCCCAGCTCCCGAATGGCCTTGGCCGGATTGAAATACATCTTATACCGGGCCATGCGAACCCCCGCCAGCGGCGCTTTAGGCTCCCGACCAGTCACGGCTGACAACGCTTCATTGACATGCGCGGCCAAAAGAGCCACCGCGTACGGGACGCGAAATCTTGGCGCGGGCACTCCGCTCAATTCCTCCAGCACGGCCAGCGTTTCTCGCATCGTCCAGTTCGCCCCGGCGTTGCCCAGGATGTAACGCTCCCCGATCCGCCCCTTCTCCGCCGCCAGGAGATGCCCCGCCGCCACGTCCCGCACATGCACCCAGTTTAAACCAGTGTCCAGATAGGCCGGCAGGTTCCTGTTCAAAAAATCCAGGATGATCCGGCCCGTCGGCGTCGGCTTGACGTCGCGCGGCCCGATGGGCGCGCTGGGATTGACGATGACCACCGGCGCGCCCCGGGCCGCCAGTTCGCGCGCCACCTCTTCCGCCTGCCACTTGGAGCGCTTGTAATGATTGCTCATCTGCGCCCCGCTCACCGGCGTGGCTTCATCGGTCGGCGTCCATTTTCCCCCGCTCTCGCGCGGCAGCCCGATGCAGCCCACCGTGCTGGTATAGACAATCCGCCGGCAGTCCGCCCCCGTGGCGGCTTCGATCACGTGGCGCGTTCCCTCCACGTTGGCGGCGTACATCGGCGCATAGTCGCGCAGCCACAAGTGGTAGCTGGCGGCGGCATGAAAACACCAGTCGCACCCGCGCATCTCCTTTTCCAGCAAATCCCGCCGCGCCAGGTCCCCCGCCACCGTTTCGTAATCCGCCCCGGCCAGCCCGCGCACATCGGCGCCCGGACGGATGAGCGCCTTGACGCGATGCCCGCGGGCGGCCAGCTCATGGACCAGATTGGCCCCCACAAATCCCGATGCGCCTGTCACAAAACAATTCATCGCCTTGAATGAACAGTGTTTTTGAATGGTTCCCAAGACAATCTTTCTTTTTTTTTGCAAAAAAAATGTTCGACATCCGCAAAATCCCGCTTAATTAGTCGGCGTGGCTATGATTCCCAAGCAAACCGGCGACTCGCGAAAAAAGCTCACACCGCAGGAACTGCGCGATCTGGATCTGGAAATCGCGTTCATGGAGGGCCTGGTCCAGCGCGACCCCCGCCAGGTTGAGGCCCTGCTCATCTTGGGCGACAATTACACCCGCCGCGGCCGCTACCAAGAGGGGTTGCGCATTGACGAACGCCTCCGCGCCCTGCGCCCGGAGGATTGCATGGTCCACTACAATCTGGCTTGCAGCTACTCCTTGACCGGCCAACTGGATCTGGCCGCCGCAGCGCTCGAACGGGCCATCAACCTGGGCTACAACGATTTCGCCTTCATGGCCAGGGACCCCGACCTGAAAAACCTCCGCGAACACGCCGGATACAAAAAAATCCGCGCCAAAGCCCGCCGCCATCAAGTCCGGGAGACCTGAATGGACATTTCCGTTCACGGCCGCACACGGCATTATCGAACCGTGACCTTCGATTCCACGCGCAACACCGTCTGCCTGATCGAGCAACGGCTGCTGCCGCACTGCTTCAAAATTGTTGCCATGCCCGATTTTCGCGCCACGGCGCGCGCCATCCGGCAAATGATCGTCCGCGGCGCCGGGGCCATCGGCGCCACGGCCGCTTACGGCCTGGCCCAGGGCGCGCGCGCTTTTCGTGGCGCCAATCCTCGAAGATTCTCCGCCCACCTCCAGCTCGTCCGTCAAACTCTCCAGCAAGCCCGGCCCACGGCCGTGGATCCGGTCAACGCCATGGACGCCGTCCTGCGCGCCATGCCCGCCGGCGCCACCGTCCCGGAACAGCAGGCCCTGGCGCTGGCCGCGGCCGAGGAATTTGCCAGCCAGGACGTCCGCCATTGCGCCGCCATTGGCCGGCACGGCGAAAAACTCATCCGGCCCGGCGCCAGAATCCTCACCCATTGCAACGCCGGCTGGCTGGCGTTTGTTGATATCGGCTCCGCCACCGCCCCGCTCTATGCCGCGCAGCAGGCCGGGAAAAAATTCCACGTTTACTGCGGCGAGACCCGCCCCCGCTGCCAGGGCGCCACCCTCACTGCCTGGGAACTGGCCGGCCAGAAGATTCCCCACCAAATCATAGCCGACAGCGCCGCCGGCCATCTCATGCAGCGCGGCGAAATTGACCTGGTCATCGTCGGCGGCGACCGCGTGCTCGGGCGCACCGGGGAAGTCGCCAACAAAATCGGCACCTACACCAAAGCCGTGCTGGCCAGCCGCCATCGCATCCCCTTCTACGTCGCCATCCCCCTTTCGACCATTGACTGGAATCTCCGCTCCGGCCGCGCCATTCCCATCGAAGAGCGCGACCCGGCCGAGGTCCTCGGCGCCTGGGGCCTGGCGCGCGGTTTGCCGGCGATGACTTACTTTCGCATCGCCAACCTGACCAGTGGCGCGCGCAATCCCGGCTTTGACGTCACCCCGCCCGAACTGATCACCGGCATCATCACCCCCGAAGGCATCTTCAACCCCCGCGACCTCTGGAAAAACCGCCACCGCCTCGGCCATCCCGGCTGACCCTGGAACGGATGGCTCTCATCCGCCCAGTGGTCACGGCGTTTCACTCATCGCCAGCCAAGCCAGCACGATTCCGGCGAGAAGGGAAGCTCCGAGAAGCGTCATCACAAGCCATCTTCGGATCCATTCCCGATTCCGTCGCCTTCTCCGTGCAGAAGTTCTCATACGCATTGACGATGCCTGACGACCAACTGAGCCACGCCGGAAGAGCAATGTCAACTGCGCGTGTGTCCGTGGCGCCCGCCCTTTGCAGGGTTTTGGCCGCCGCATGACCTTCTTTGGGTGCAGGACAAAATTCTTCGTTAAGCAGACAGGCTGAGGGTGTCATTGCGTTTGGCGTGTTGATTGAGCCGGTGTTTCCAGAACTCGTCCAAGCGTCGGCTGCTGTGGATGCAGCGCA
>JBEKOF010000086.1:0-16682 GCA_049522055.1 Verrucomicrobiota bacterium
CTGGCGCAGAATGTTAAACCGGCATCGTGTTGGTTTGATTTTTTTGTTTTTCATGCCTGCCTTGTGGCAGGTTCAAAGGGTCAAGCCAACACTTTTTTCCATTTCCCGTGGGATGGCTGTGATAATTGCGAATGCGAAACCTCAATTCCCAAAATGCCGGCAAGAATCTCATCATGCGTTCTTTGATTGATCTTCTTTAGATTGTCGGCCTTCTCCTTTCCTAGATGAGAAATCAGCCCCATGTCAAACCAAGGAGATGCATCTTACGAGTAATCCACTCGTCCATTCACAATGTAAGCGCCTGTCAGTTTTGTCCAGGTCAGGCCCACCAACAAACTGCACGCGCTAAACTCATCATCCAGTGATATGATCCAATCAAAATGTTGCATGCCCAAGGAACCGCCTTGGTGACAATCCCTTCTGATGTCAAGATCACATCGATGTGCGAGTGGTGTTTTAACAAGGGCACAGCGCGCTCGGAGGTTACCCAGTTGATATGCGCGGCCGCTTCGCACTTCTTGCGGATTCCGTGCAAAAGGTACGAACTCCTCACCACATCCCCTAACGCCCCCAGTTTTATCAGAAGTATTTTCATGAATCGCAGTAGCGAACGGACGATGATGGGTGCCTACTCCCTGGTGCGAAACAGTGGAGCTACAGTGAAAAGCTAGGCGGAAGCAGGCCCCGCAAGTTCATCAAGTTCACCAGCCCCAACATTGTTGCTGAAAGTTAATATTTCCCGCCAACATCTCCTTGATTCCGAATTTCAAATGATACAACTTCCGCCGGTCGAAGCGCAGTCTCGTATGCCAGAAAATATTCCCCAGTTTGCTTTCCACCATGTAGGTTGTAAAGTGCCTTCGCAGTCCGGATGCCTCGGCCGCGATGCCGAAGCTGGTCCCTTCTCCGTACCCGTTGGTTCCGGACCGCCGCGCCTCTTCCGCGAATTTCTCCCAATGTGCAAAGAACGATTCCACCTGTTTATCTTTTCTCAGGGCAAATAATGCCTCCCAGTAAGAAATGACATTGCGATTGAACTTAAATCCCCATCGCTTGGCAATTTCTTCGAGGTGGGGGTAATGGTAGTATTCTTCAGGAAATAATCTCTGCGCATGTAGCCCCGGAGGAAATGAATACGTCAGCGCTTTGCGCACTTCTCGCCGGTCGGCGCCAAACCAAATTGTCGTGTCGGCATCCACGAAGATGGCCGTGTCTCCTAGTTTCAACGCCTCCTGGAGCGCCAGCCGCTTATCATGGAAAAACCACTCTTTCGGTCGGTGCTCCACTACATGCACGTGTGGAAATGTCCGGAAGGCCGCGGGACGATCCGTCAGTACTACCAGTGGTGCTTTGTAAGCTCCCAAATCAGCGGCAAGAAACTTCGTATACTCCACATATTTGTCCCCCACCGCGAGCGTGCAGAAAACATTCTTCATCGTTTATTGTCGTTCGCAGAGTTATTCTGTTCCGCCTTGGACCAAGTCCTGGCCGTGTTACGAGCCAGTTGGAAGCCCCGTAGTTCCTCGATGACGAGGCGGCGGCTTATTTGATTGCCTTTGACGAAACGAAAGGCCGCCCGCGCCAGCATTCGCCAGGATACGCGGATTGGTTTGCTCCCGGCTTCGTCCACCCAGCTTATCAAGTGCCCCGATGCGCACAGGTGACGATATAGCGCAAATAGATATTCAGGGGCAATCCGGCGCTTTGGAATAAGATGCAGCAATTTCAGTTGGGAGAATTGGCCGACGGTGTAACCAGCTTTCATCGCGTTTTTCGCAAGCGCCACGTCTTCGCCCCTTAAAAGACTGGATCCACGGCTACCCAGGATGCGCTGCGTTGGGTTGTCCCTGACCGCATTCACATGAGCCAGAGCGACACTCCGGCGCAGGCACATGCCCGCAGTCACAGGCTCCGACCGTTCATCCACAAAATTTGACCATGCGCTTGATGTAATTCTGCGCACCGCTATCCAACTCTCATAGGGCGCGAACCATTCCGGGGGCGGGGATTCATATTCCGGCATGAGACACCCGCTCACCGCTCCCAAGTCCGGGCGTTCCGCAAACAATTCCAAACAGCGCTCCAGATAATCCTCAGCAAGAACATTGTCGTCATCCAGAAAAACCAGGAGCTCGCCAGAAAATTCCCGCATCGCCCGGAGGCGCGCCAGCATGATGCCCAATTCTGCTTCGACGATGATGCGGGCATTCGGATGCCAGCTTAGATCGATACTTGGTGATGCCGGCGGATTGGACGCGTTATCAATTATCAGAAGTTCCCAAGTGGAACGTGACAAGGTCTGTGCCTTCAGCGCCTCCAGTACCCGGGCAAGGTAATCCTGTCGCGGATTATGTGTGCAGATAGCAACACTTACGGAGGGCATACAAGATTCAGATTGCGGATACGGAAAGGCCATTCCTTTTGGAAATTATCTCAGCCTTTGCTTTGGCGAACCCGCGATTTTCGGCCTTTACGACGGACCTCGCGGGTTCAGGCAACCGCCAAACTTGGAATGTCCTGAGCCATTTTCGTAATGTGGATCCATCCTCGGCCGGGATGTACGCTGGATCCCGGTGGCTCTTAAGAATGTGCGTTGAATACTCGATTGCCTCCAGGAGACGGCATAGATATTCAACTGTCATGCGAGTCCGTGGAATGATGTGCGTAAGATATAGTCGTTGAAACATACCCGTTCCCAAACCCAAATCATACGCCATCATGGCCAAATCCACGTCTTCACCAGAAACCAGCGACGATCCTTTTCGGCCCAGTTCCGCGGAAACAGGACGGGCGAGCATCGCTTTTGCATAAGCAATGGCAACTGGCTTGCGCACGGTCAGACCTGCGCCAAAAGGCATGCTGCGGTTGTCGGTATAATAATTGGACCAGTAGTCACGATCGACGGGACGTACCGCCAAGGCGCTGAGATGCGGCTTGAGCCAGTCCGGCACTTCCTGCTCAAATTCTCCTTCCACATGCCCTCCCCACGCCCCGAGGAACGGAAACGCCTTTGCAATCTCAAGGCTGTTCGCAAGAAAATCAGAGCGCAGCACGTTATCATCATCCACCGTCATCAGTAGCTCTCCCTTGGCTTCGCCCATCGCCGTCAACAGAGCGTGCGCTTTTCCCAGTGTTTCTTCGCGGAGGTGGCGTCCGTTCGGATGCCACGACAAATCATAAAGTTGATCCAGCCATTCTTTGGAAGCATTGTCCGCGAGCAGCAATTCCCATTGCTCTAGCGGCAACGTCTGCGCTTTAAGCGCATCCAGTACGCGCCTCAAAAACTCCGGGCGCGGATTATGCGTGCAGATAATGACGGAAAGAGCGGGCACTTTTTGAATTAGAATGATGATCAGTTTGATTTTCTGGTGACTGCTTTCTGCTTTTCGACACACCCCTTCAATTGGTTGCAAAAATCTCCGATCGCGTTTCTCGGAACCAGTTTTTCCACTCTGTCGCGGGCAGCTTTGCCCATGCTCTCCCAGCTGTGCCGGCGATCCCAGGCGGCTTCCAGAGCCTGCTCCAGCAGCCCCACCGCGGGTGCGGCAACCAGAAAGCCCGTTTCTCCATCCATGCAGATTTCCGCGCTGCCGCCAACATCCGTTACCACTGCGGGTCGCGCGCACCACATCGCTTCTACCAGGGCAAGTGGAAGACCTTCAATGCGCGAAGGCATGACGAGCAGATGATTTTCCTTCCAGATATTTTGCACCTCCGCCACATGACCTCGAAAATGCAGGTTGCTGACCTGCAACCGGGCCGCCAGCTTTTTCAGATTCTGTTCGCACGTCCCGGCCCCATAAAAATTCACCTCCAAAGGACGCTCCCGCCATTTGGTTTGGGACAAAACTTGAAGCAACAAATCCTGGCCTTTCGCCACAGGTTCCAAGCGGCCCACGCAAGCCATTTTCCACACGCCATTTTCCTTTGGCCAAGCTGGCGGCCGGTCGGTCGGCACATTAAACGGATTCCAAACCACCTCGGCATTCGACAGCGATTCCCCGATCTGGCAATTCAAAAGCTCCAAATTGTGGCGCGAAACACAGAACACCTTCCTAGCGGCACGATAGCCCAGCGCCATTTCTGCTCCACGTTGGTCATTGGGCCAATAAACTTCCGAATTGCTTTGAATTATGACCGCAAACGGCAGACTCATGCCTTCGCAAAACTTCATCCATTCCAACCCGTCAAAGTTGCATCCCTGCGAAATGACAACCAGATCAAAATCTCGCCGCAGCAGCCACTCGAAGTCAGATACTTTAAAACCGACGCGCTGCTTCAGGTTTCGCCACAACCTCACTGGCCAGCGGAGCAGGGGATTCGGTTGAACAATGATTTCTATACCGCGCTGGGCCAGTGCCAGCACCTTGGGCGAAAGACGCGGCCACCAAACGACCGACGCGACAACCTGATGTCCTTCCTGCTGCAATAGCGATGCGCTCTGACTCCAAAGTTCCTCGCTCCCGCCCCATGGAGCACCCGTCATTGTCGAAATAAACGCGAACTTCATGCCACAATTCGCACCAAATTGCGCAACTCAACTGGCCTCCGGTTTCACCCCTTCGATACCCAAAGCAAGATATATCCCATTCCCAGGTTCATTTCCAAAAACCACGCGACGATCGCCAAATTGGCGGTCCATCCAATTGTGTCGCAACTCAGCGGTTCCAAAACTCGAACGACGCAGCAACCGAAACACCCATCCTAAGGTATGAAAACGGCTGTCATGCAACTGGCCGATAATGCGCGAGAAGAGAAAGAGGATCGCCCTTGTTCCTGTGGTTAACCGTGCCACCCTCTTGACCTCAAAGCCTGCTTCCTGAAGCTCCCTCGACAAACCGTCGCGTGTCCAGCGCCAGAAGTCATATGGGCAACCATGCTCTTCCCAGATTCCGTGTGTCGTAAGGATCAATTTCCCACCAGGTCGCAGCACGCGCAGTGCTTCGGAAAGATAGGTGCGCGGAGAAAACACATGTTCCAAAACCTGGGTCGATAGCACCGCATCATAAGAATTGTCCGGCAAGTCAATTTTGCCGTCCGCCGAGATTAAGCAGTCCAGATTCCCGCAATCAACATAGTCAGCACGAGTGTAGCTTCCGGCTTTGAACATCCCACGATAGGGCGATCCGCCGCACCCGTAGTCCAGCAGCCTTGGGAAGGTTTCGCGGGTATAATGTTCGAGAAAACTGCGAATATCCGACAAGTGAATATAAAGCTCGTCCTTGGGCTGTGGGGCAAACCTCTGCCTGTTATATTCGGATTCACTCAAATTGTGCGCGACAACCTGTGGCCGCTGAAACGAAGAATCACTCATGATGTGGACCATTCAAATTGCTCGATATAGGCGCAGGCGTCGGGTCGCCAGCCAAACAGAGTCTGCTTCTGCACAATGTCCACATTAAACTCGCAGATACCCTCCAGCTTTTCAAAAAAATCGCCTCCGGGCGGTTCTGAGAGATAGGTAGTAAGTGAGTACCTGCCTACGTTCAGCGCCAAACGAGGCAAGCGGCAGGTGAGGGTTGTGAATTCGCCTCGGCGGCAAATCGGTGTGTCCGCATCATAAATCCAACAATGCACAATGGCCTGCTGATATTGATTAACGATCTGGAACGAAAAGCACGCACTCTTTGCTGGTTTGAGGTGGCGTAACTCAAACGTAATTTTCATTTCTTCCCCGGATATATGCGAACAGTTCTCCTCATAAGACTCGATCCAGGCCCTGGCAACATACGGCTTGTCAGCGTCGCGTTTTTCCGAGTCATACTTTCCCCCTTTTTGGCTCGAAACCGCCAAATAGCGCATCACGCCTTCATCCGTCGGCCCTTCAAACTGGATCCGCCCTTTGTGGAGCAGCACAATTTGTCGTGTCAGGGCGTTCACCGCAGCCATGTTATGGCTGACAAACAGTACGGTCCGGCCTTGCTGCGTTGCCACCGAATGCATTTTCCCCAGGCACTTTTTCTGAAATTGCGCGTCGCCCACCGCCAGCACTTCATCAACGATCAAAATCTCCGGATCCAGATGCGCCGCCACGGCAAAGGCCAGACGCATGTACATGCCGCTGCTGTAACGTTTGACCGGAGTGTCCAGGAAGGTTTCCACCTCGGCAAAATCCACGATTTCATCAAATTTCTTTCTGATCTCCCCGCGGCTCATCCCGAGAATCGCGCCGTTCAGAAAAATATTTTCGCGCCCCGAGAGCTCGGGATGAAACCCGGTGCCCACTTCCAAGAGGCTGGCTACCCGTCCGGTAATTTCCACACAGCCCTCCGTCGGCTCTGTTATCCGGCTGAGGATTTTTAAGAGAGTGCTCTTCCCGGCACCGTTGCGTCCGATAATACCAGTCACTTCGCCTCGCTTGATCTCGAACGAAACATTTTGCAACGCCCAAAAGTTCTTCGTCGATTGTCGACTCACCTCGGCCGCCTCACTTGGATTGGCGCCCGAATTCGCGTGGGCGGATCGCCTTCTCAACCAGCGAAAAGGAGTAGTGGCATAATCATGGATTACATGCCGCAGCCCTTCGGAATGCCCGTTGCTTCCAAGAACATACTTCTTGGAGAGATTATTAACGCGGATCACGGTGTCAGACATGGCTAAATGACGTCTGCAAAGGCGCGTTCGGTCTTTCGAAAATAAAAGATTCCGATGAACAGAAAAGCCGCCGTAAGGACAACCGACAAAATGAATCCCGGCCAGTAGAACGGGTGGGCGTTTCCAAGAATTGCCCAGCGAAATCCATCAATGACTCCCACCATGGGATTCAGGGAGTAGAAAAGAAAACATTGTTCGCCAAGGGCTTCGCCAAGCCTATTGACGAGCTTGTCGTGAATGATGCTCGTTTTGTAGGCGACCGGACAAACATACAACCCAAATTGAATGACGAAGGGGATCAGCATGCGAAAATCGCGAAACCGCACGGTAAGTGCCGTGACAATCAAGCCCGGTCCCAGCGCGGCCGCAATGGCCAGCAGCATAAGGGCTGGCAGCGCGAGAAATCGCCAGGTGGGATAGAAGTGATACCAGACCATGAGACCGACCAAGATGGAGCAGCCAACCAGGAAGTCCACGAGTGAGACGACAATGGAGCTGGCTGGAACAATCATGCGCGGAAAATAAATCTTTGAAATCAAATTGGCGTTGTTCACAACGCTCTGGCTGGCCAACGAAAGCCCATTCGCAAAGAATTGCCAGGGCAACATGGCGGCGCAGACCAGGATTGCGTAAGGGGCGTTTTCTTCCGATGGCAGCCCGGCAACTTTTCCAAAAATAACGGTCATTATTACGATGCTCAGCAACGGCTGGAGGATGGCCCATGCCAGGCCCGCCGCGGTCTGCTTGTAACGCACGATCACATCCCGCCAGGCGAGAATGAGAAATAGCTCGCGGTAGCGATATAAGTCATGCCAGTAATTTTTACTGGCGCGGCCGGGTTCAATGATCAGTTTGTGTGCCGTTGCCATTTCTAGTTAAGCCCTCGCACTGCGCCATCCCGGGCACCACGCGCAAAAACTCATTGGAGCCTTTCTCATTTTTTCGATCCACCCGCAAATCCCCATTCTTACACTCCGCCGACATGATCTGGCAAGGAGCCAAACAGCCCTTACTTCCTCTCCATCCGAGGGTGATAAGCCTTGAACTTATAATTATAATAATTGCTCGTGCCTGGCCTGACCCCATTGAACACCAAGCCTATCACTTTCACTTGGCGCGCATAAAGCGAATCCAACGCCGCTCGCGCCATGCGCCCGGAAGTGAAGCCGGCGCGGATAACCATGATGAGCGCGTCAACATGCGGCGCCAAACTTAATACGTCGTCTCCCACCATCACCGGAACGGTGTCGAACAAATAATAGTCGTAATGCCTTGGAATATCCGCGAGGAATTTCCCAGCCGTTGCGAACAGGCTGCCCGGATCGGGCGAGTATTTTCCGCAGGGCAAAACATCCAGATTGGGAACCACCGTGGGAACCACTGCCGTGGACCAGTCACATCGTCCCCCGAGCACTTCGGCCAGCCCAGGAGTCGCGCCCACCGAGAAATACTTGTGGAGCACGCCGCGGCGCAAATCTGCATCTATCAAGAGCACGTGAGCGCCAGCGCGGGCCAGAGTCACCGCAAAGTTGGAGGAAACCGTCGATTTGCCGTCATCGGGACGGGCACTGGTTATCATGATGCTCTTCGGTTGCTCATTCACCCGATTCCTGTAAATGAGAGCGGAGCGCAGACTGCGATATGATTCGATCACCGGATACCGATCATCATCCAACTGGAGCACCGGCAAGCCGTTCTTCCGATCCTTGATCTTCATCCAGGGAAATTGTCCCAGCACCGGCAAGTCAAACTGTTGCTCCAAATCAGTGTAAGTCCAGGCACGGTCATCCAACCGGTCTACAAACAACAATATGCCAACCCCCAGCAGCAATCCGGTCAATACCGCCAAAATCAAGTGTTTTAGCCTCTGCGGAGGCACCGGTTCTGCCGGCGCGGCCGGCTCAAGCAGGGTCACGCTTTCCTGGCCGATGCCCTTGTCCACCTCAAGCCTTTGCAAGTTGGCCTGCATCTGGTCATACCTGGTTTGCGCTCTCTTCTGATTCTCTTTTAGTTCGTCGAATGTCGCCAACTTTTTGCTGGCGTCTAGCGCATTTAATTCTGCTTCCTTAACCAGGTCCTCGAGGTTGTGAATTTCGGCCTCCAGGGTGTGCTGCCGGTTGATCAACTGTGCCTGGGCCTGTTCCCGATAGATCTGCAACAGCTTGTCCTGGTGTGCAATGTTCTCATCCAGGTTCACCATCGCCAATCCATCGGGCTTGAGGCCCAATTTGACATCCTCCTCCCGTTTATCTTGGAGGAGTATTAACTGTTGTTTGGCTTGTAAGTAGGCATCTTCGTAGGTCCCCAGACTGGTGGGAAGATAGTTCTGTGACGCACCGGCATTTGTCACCGCAGCCACAGGCTTCGGCGGCGTTGCCGAAGCTGAATTCTGCTGGGAAGCCGCGCCGGGAGAGGGCGTTGGCTTGTCCTTTTGGACTGGGCTTGCCCCCGCTGCCGTGATCCCAAGACCCTGCTGGGCGAAAATTCCCTGTTGCCGTTCCAAATTTTGATCCAACGTGAGCTCGGTGAGCAATTGCAAATCCGCCTTCTTCTCGGCCAGTTGTCGCGTCAGTGTTGCTAAGTAGTCGGCTGCGCTATTCTCGCCGGTCGGCTGGAGAAAGACGACCTTGTTGCTGGATTGAAAATTGTACACAGCCTCCTTGCTTTGCTGAAGTTCTTTTGCGATCTCCTTGATCTCTTCCACCATGGTGGCCCGGGTCGAGGTGGAGGCATTTTCCAACATGTTTCTCTTCAATTTAATATATTCGTCCATGGTTGCCTGCAAGTATTCCTGCGTGTAAGTCGCACTCTCACCGGTGGCCCGCAGGTAGAAGATGCTGGATTTGGGGACGATCGTTACACCCAGGGTCACCGGTTCCGGCGGGCGCTCAGGATGTTCCGACCGCATGTGGGCGTTCACTCTCTGAAGCACCGAGTCGCTCTCCATCAACGCCACCTGCGTGCCAAAGAAATTATTATCTTCCTCGGAGTAAACATTGCCATCTGGCACGGAGACTTTCACATTGACGATCATCTTGCCCACGGACATATAAACAGGCGCCGCGCGCTTGAGGTAAAACCACTCAACTCCCGCGCTGAGGCCGGCGATCAGCAAGGGAATCCACCAATACCGGAAGACGAGACGCTTATAATGATCCAACTGGTGCAAGAAACCAGCCACCAAGGCCGTCCGCGATGGCGGAGCTAAAGTGTCTTTTTCCATGTGCTATAACAGTAGAGAGGCAGGGTGGGCCTCACCATAAATCACCAACGTCAAGCGTCTGCTCGGCGTTCAGTTCGCAGCCACCTGGCCTCCAGATGAAATCATCGGTCTTCCAGGCGTTAGATTCACCACGCATCGTCATCCGCTGATTCTGTGCCAATTCCGCGAGAGGTCTAATCCGGAAGCGTGCCAAAGGTGTTAGGACAGGAGCGATCAATCCGCCACCTCGCCAGCCTGCAGGAAAGGCACGCTCGACCCTAATAGGCTGTCGCGGGCGGAGAGAGCACTTGGGCTCCCGTGCGCATAATAATCCAGCAGTCCATCAGGAACGACCAGTTCTCCAAATACTGAATGTCGCTTTCAACTCGATTGACCACGTCGGCCGGAGTCTTGGTTTCGCCGCGGAATCCCCGGATTTGCGCCAGACCGGTAATCCCTGGCTTCACATTCGCGCGAACCGGATAATTACTCAACGCATGCGCGAAATGTTCGTTATGCTGAAGCAGATGGGGCCGGGGCCCCACCACGCTCATCTCGCCGAAAATCACGTTGATGAATTGCGGTAATTCATCAATGCTATACTTCCTCAGAAAGTGGCCTCCCGGGTAAATGCGCTGATCCCCCCTGGTCGCCTGCTGGTTGGGGTCGCCGTTATTGACATGCATTGTTCGATACTTGTAAATCGCAAACGGCATGTTCTGCAGCCCGGCGCGAAGATGGCGAAAGAAAATCGGCCCAGGAGAGTAGCGCCATTGCAGATAGGCGACCAGAAGTGTTGTGAACGGGAGAACCAGCACTACGACGGGCAGCGCCACAACAATGTCGAGACAGCGCTTGCTAAACCGGCCAAACGGATCTTCCAGCGGTTCGGTTCGTAACCCAAGAAAGCGCACGCCTTCGTCCTCGAACATCGTGACCGGATGCCGCAATGTCCGCTCAAAATCACAGACGACCAGCAATCTTACTCCGCGCCGTTCGCAAACCTCCGTGTAGTGGGTGAGGAAATGCCGGAACTGCGGCAATTCAGCCAAGACAACTTGCGTAATATCCCGCTCCACGATAATGCGCTCCAGATCCTCCAGCGTGCCCAGGATCTTGAATCCATTTAATGTTCCAGAGGACCGGTCATGGCACATGATTCCCGAGATAAAGTAGCCGAGTTGCTCTTTGTTTCTCAACCAGCCGTGTAACGAGGCGATATTATGGTAATTCCCTGCCGCCAGCACCCGCTGCATGCGAACGCCTCCAAAACTTGCTTTCTGCAACAGTGGAGGGAAATATCGCTGCGTGGCGGTGAGAATTCCATAAAGGATCGGGAGAAATGTGAACAGAAAGATCCTGGATATTGTCTGGTCTCGTTCCCCAATGAGCAAGAGGAGGAGCAGTCCGGCCGCGAAAGCGGTCTGGCGGAAGGCATTGCGGTGACAAACAAAGAAGACTCGTTGCGTGAACCAGGTGTCGGACGTCGTTGTCGCATACGCAAACGCGATCCCGACCAGAATAATCGCATTATAAACCAGATAGCGATGGAAGTTCAGACTCCAGAATTCCCACCGTCCCTGTGACAACGCCAGCCAGAGCCAGAATCCCAGGCTGACGGCGGCGCACTGGCAGACAATCCCGAGTTTGGCAATGCCCTTGGTGCGAGATGAGATCATGCTGCTACCTCACAGAACAATCAGTTTCTTTGCCTGTCGCGCCTGCCAGCAATCCGAAACGAAACGAACTTAGTGAAGCTGGATTTCGGGAAGGCGCATACTGCCATTTCCAAGCGACACTTACCATCCGCCGCGAGCAGCCCGCAGCAACAGGGATTGCTATCGCATGGCTATTGCAACGGCCTGGCCGGCGACTTATCAACGAGAACCGATGATTAGGCCCGTTAAGATCAGGCGCCAGCGCGAATCGAGAGCTTGAGAAAGTGGATCCCCGCGCATTGCTTGGGATTTTGGAATTGCGTTGAGTTTCTCTTTTTGCAGCGCCTCTTTCGGAATAGAGAGCCAAAAAGTGTTGCCCCACTGAATGCCTTCCAGCAGTGCCTGCTTGCGCTTCGTGGTCGCAACCGAGAACTTCGACTGCCGATGGAGTCCCTCGATTAGCCACTGCTGCGGCTTTTGCAGGTAGAATTCTCTTTTCCAAGGCCGGTTGGCCGAGATCCACAACTCATGGAAGATCGTTGCCAAGTGCTTCTGGCCGGCAGCAGATGGTCCGCCTCCCTCAGCAAGCCAGGATTTGATACCCCGATACAACCACAGAGGAACGCCGAGCTTGTGGTAACCGTAACCAGCATAATGCAGCAACACGATAGAATGCTTCACTTTTGTCGAGGCTAGCAAACTCCAGATTCCCGCCTCGTTTTGAAATCGTAATCGCCGGACCATAAAGCCATCGAGCCGCTCCGGCCCATTCCATTGAGGATTGCACACGATGAACTGAGTCTGGATGCCCTCTGATTTGCGCAGATGGATGGCCAGGTTCATCGCATATTCGCCGACGCCGTCGATCTGGGGTGGCAGCGAAGGCACAATCTGCACTATGGTCTCGGTCGTCATAGCTTGATCAGACGTGATGT
Organism: Verrucomicrobiota bacterium; assembly: GCA_049522055.1. Taxonomy (GTDB): domain Bacteria; phylum Verrucomicrobiota; class Verrucomicrobiia; order Limisphaerales; family Palsa-1400; genus JBEKOF01. The sequence goes on from JBEKOF010000086.1 coordinate 12,390, forward strand.
CCTCCCGAAGTCTGGCTCAATCGGTTTACCCAAGTTGCGTTTGTACAAAGCTCCGCACATGGTCGCTTAAGCGCTACTATTGTAATTCTACACTACCCGCGTTTTCTTACACCACGCCTACCGTGCCGCATTTTGCGACCGCTTGCCAACTTGCCGCCTTGAGTCCACCATCAGCGTGGGAACTATCAACGGGGCTGAATCTCGGACAATTGGATCCAGCAAGATCTCGGTTTGTGGGAATCGCGGGACACCCAACTCCTGGGTGCCGGCGGCGAACTTATATCTGAAGGCTAAAAGCCTTGACTTCCATGACCTTTGCAAGACTGTTGACTTCTGTTGGATCATTCTTGGCTATGAATCTGTACGCGAAACCAAGATCTTTGCTCATCAACCTTACTCACGGCCGAACCTGGTGTATAGTTCGGAACTGATTTCATAATCCATAAAACACCTCATATAATTAGCTTCCCGAACCAAGAACCGACTCGGAGTCAGCACTTCCAGTGCCAATAGACCATAGAAAGAGTTCATTCTCGGCTCATTCACATAAGTGACTAACATTCAATTTGATATGAAAAGTATAACAACTTATTCAAGGCAACATGCACATAAGTATAGCTGATCATGTATATTAATTCGACAAATCATGTTGGAAATTTGCTGGTGGGTCACAAATAAAACATTAATGACAAAGCACTTGCGAAATAATTTGTCGATTTGTAATGAATTCCGACGGTCCGGCATTAAACCATGGTATAAACATGCATGTGGGTCATGAATAAGACATTAATGACAAAGCACTTCTGAAATAATCTGTCGATTTGTAATGAATTCCGACAATCAGGAATTAGAGAGGAAGAGTCAAGAGCATGATCGCCACCGCGACAGAGTCCGGGGAGACAGAAGGCGGCAGGTCTTTTAAAACGGATGGCCATTTCTAAGCCTCGTGCTCAAAAAAGCGCACAAGGGCGGGAAGACGCGTCGCGATAGAGACAAAAGAGCCCCCTGTGGTCCCAGTAGTCCTGCACGCCCCGGCGAGGCCAAGCAAGTCAGCCAGGGCTATTCTTCCCAATAGGGGCAACGACATGGGATTCCTCTGCATGGCAAATCGGGAGACTTAATAATCGGCAACATGAGGAGCAGCACGCACATCGTGCTGTGCTCGTTGCGTCACTTCCTGCCATGCTGGCCCAGATGCCCATGCTCCGCCGCGCCGAGTTTGTTGCAAAGGAATAATGACTGAGCTACAATACCACCCAAGTCAACCCTGGGCATTGGGAAGATGACGAAATATCGTTCGACCTATGAAAACACGCCGAGCCTCAGTACGAAGACCGGAGCCAGACGGCAGTACTGGACAACACCGGGAGCGAGTCTATGCAAGGTGAGGTTTACATCTGCCGGGCTTTGGTTCCTGTTTCCGTGGGACTTGCCTCACTCAAAACCTGGTTTGGGAAAACATGAACTAGTCAAATATGATCCCTGAGAAGCTGTTCGATTCGACTGCAAACGCCAGGACCGACCCAGAATGGAGAAGGCGGTCCGGGGAACCGAATCAGCCCGGTGAGGATTTTCCGCACGACTTATGCTTGCATCAACTGTTTGAGGTTCAGGCGCAGCGCTGGCCGGAGGCGGTGGCGGTGACTTGCGAAGGAGACCAGCTTACCTACAAAGAACTGAACGCGCGGGCCAACCATCTGGCGCATTTCCTGCGGGGTCTCGGAGTAGGACCAGAAACCCTGGTGGGGGTGTGCCTGGAACGTTCGCTGGAGATGATCGTAGCAGTTTTGGGGATTCTGAAGGCGGGCGGAGCATATGTGCCGCTGGATCCGGGCTATCCTCCGGAACGGTTAGCGTTCATGTTGACAGATGCGGCAGTGATGGTCGCGGTGACGCAGCGGTCGCTGAAAGTGCCAATAGCGCTTGGCACAACACCCTTGGTCTATGTGGAAGAGACCAAACCCGGGAATGCAAGGCTCGCCAGCTTGAATCCCAGAAGTGGCGCATCCCCGGATAATCTTGCCTACGTTATTTATACCTCTGGATCCACGGGCCAGCCCAAGGGGGTGATGGTCACGCACCGCTCCGTGGTTGAACTTTTCCGGGCAACCGATGTCCGGTTCCACTTCGGGCCGCAAGATGTGTGGACACTGTTTCATTCTGTCTCTTTTGATTTTTCCGTCTGGGAAATCTGGGGTGCATTGCTGTTTGGCGGACGGCTGGTGGTGGTGCCCTACTGGAAGTCGCGATCCCCGATGGAATTGAGCAAAATCCTGAACCGGGAGAAAGTGACGGTTTTGAACCAGACGCCGTCGGCTTTCCGACAGTTCATCGCGGCGGAGGAGAGGGCCGCTGCCCAGGAGCCTTTGCATCTGCGCCTCGTCATACTCGGCGGGGAGACCTTGGCTCCCGGCAGTTTGAAGTTGTGGTTCGACCGGCACGGCGACCAAACACCTCAGTTGGTCAATATGTACGGCATCACTGAGACCACCGTGCATGTCAGCTATCGGCGGATGCGCCTGGCGGATTGCCTGGGACCGAGCGTGATCGGCGGACCGATTCCCAACGTCGAGATGCTCCTGCTGGATTCCAAACAACAGATTGTCCCCGTCGGAAGCACGGGAGAAATCTACGTGGGCGGCGTCGGCCTGGCCCGCGGATATTGGCGAAGACCAGACCTGACCAGGGAGCGATTCATCCCACACCCATTCCGCAAGGAACCCGGCGCGCGCCTCTACAAGTCGGGTGACTTGGCTCGCCATCTGCCTGGCGGCGACATCGAATTCCTTGGGCGTGCGGACCAGCAAGTAAAGATACGAGGATTCAGGATCGAACTTGGGGAGGTCGAAGCGGCGTTGAGCATGCATCCGAATATTAAGGATGTGGTGGTGACCGTGAAACAAGACCCACGCGGCGAAAGCTATCTCGTGGCCTTGGTAGTCGTGCGACGCGGACCAGCTCCGACCGCGACGGAGTTGCGCAACTTTCTCAAGCAAAAACTGCCCGATTACATGACTCCGTCCGGATTCGTTTTTCTGGAGAATCTGCCGCTGGACCCTTCGGGTAAAATCAACCGGCAATGCCTGCCCGATGGATCCCCCGCCTTGAGCAATGCGAGGCAACGGGTCGTCGCCCCTTCTACCTCAGTGGAACGGCAACTCATGCGGATTTGGGAACGGCTTCTGGGCGTGCAGCCCTTCGGCGTCCGCGATAATTTTTTTGATCTAGGGGGCCACTCCTTGTTGGCCATCCAGCTGCTTTGGCAAGTTCAAAATGAGTTTGGAAAGACTGTGCCTTTGTCAGCGCTGCTTAGGAGGCCAACCATAGAACAGTTTGCCCGTATGTTGACAGAACGGGAATCCTCAGTTCCATTGGCGGCAACAGGGCGCTTGCGCGGTGCCGAGTCTGGAACGCCCCTTTTTTACATTCCTGGCATCCACGGGGTGGGCTTGCTGCCGGAGCCGCTGGCGCGGGCCATTGGCCGGGTGTGTCCTTACCATGACGGTTTGCAATATGCCGGGGTGGATGGGCAACAGCCACCGCTCACCCGCGTGGAAGACATCGCCGCCCATCTTATTCTGCAGATCCGGCAAGTCTGTCCCAAGGGCCCTTATCGTTTGTGCGGCTACTCTTTCGGCGGCGTTGTGGCCTACGAAGCCGCTCGGCAGATGCGCGCTCAAAATCTCGGAATTGAAACTTTGATTTTGTGGGACTGTTGGACTCCGCAAGCCATCACTCAGACCAGGCGACCTCTCCGGCAGGTTATGACCGAGTTGAGCCGTCGCATGCGGGCCGTCCAGGTGGTGGAGCAGCCACAGGTGATGTGGAAGCTGCTGCAGAACAAGTTTAGATTCATTGGCGCCCGGTACACCAAGAAGCTGGCGACACAATGGAGCAAAGATACGACACAGCTCCTTTGCGAAGCGTCCATGCAGGCCTTTGAGGCTTACCGCCCCGGCTCCTTTGCTGGCTCTGCCATCCTTTTCCGAACGGTTCCGCTGGTTTCAGAGAATATTCTCTCCACGCGGTTGATCCGTGAACTCAACGGGTGGGGCGGATTGATCACGGGAAATCTGGAAGAAATCGAGCTTTCCTGCGACCATGATACCATGTGGAAACCGCCGATGCTTGAGGTGCTTGCCGAAAAAACAACTGCCTTCTTGCAACGATGTGCCTCCAGAACTCCTGACATAGAGTCAACAAGAACGGTCTAATTTTACCTCGATAGTTCTGGGTATTTTCTGGGTTTTGAGGCTCGGCAGGGTGCGGACTCAAACCTGTCCGCTTTTTTGA
>JBEKOF010000087.1:0-16597 GCA_049522055.1 Verrucomicrobiota bacterium
TTCGGGACTACATGGCAAAAACGCGGCCCCCTCCAAAATCAACTGCGGCAAATCAACGGCTTACAAAAACCGCCTCTGCAAAATTAGTGAATCGCCCCCCTGACTGACGAACTTGGGCTAGCCACCCCTTCTGCCATTGTCAAGGCAATTTTCCCTCTTTTTTCAAGGCGATTTCCCCTCTTGCGCCTTGGCTGGGGGGAGGATCTGCCAAGTGCCGGTTTTGCAACTTCAATGTGCAACTTCAATGTTGGCTTCCGCCCGCTTTGGCTTATCCTTGTCCTCCGCGTCATGAAAGACACACAGACTGATCTTGGAAAAGAAGCCAAGGGCGGCAGTGGCGTTCCGCCGCCGGCCAGTTTCTTTGCGAACCACAAGTCGCTTCTCCTGTTGCTGGCCATTCTTTTTGGCGCCCTCTCGATCCTCTGTTATCAGGCCTACCAGCGGCACATGACGATGTGGGCCAATGACAGCCATTTGGGCGCGCTCAAAGACTCCGCGATCCGGCTGCCGGGTATTTTCACTGGAGAATGGGTGGATATGTGGTGGATCGGCTACGAGGCTCCCGCCGCCTCCCCCACCGTGACCATGATTCTGGGGACCTTTATTTCGCCGGAAATGTTCCTCAAGATCTACACCCCCTTTACCATGCTGCTATTGGGGTTCAGCGCCTGGGTCTTGTTTCGGCAATTGAAGTTTGCCCCGATGGTCTGCGTGCTCGGCGGCTTGGCCGCCGGCCTGAACATGCACTGCTTCTCCAACGGCTGCTGGGGCACAGGCACCTGGAACGTCAGCATTGCCATGGCTTTTCTGGCCGTCGCGGCCATGGTCACAGACTCCATCCGCCCAACCTGGATCAAAGCCATCCTCGCCGGTCTGGCGGCCGGCATGGCGGTGATGGAAGGTTTTGATAGCGGCGCCATTTTAAGCGTCTTCGTTGGGGCCTTCATTTTATTCTTCTGCTGGATTAGCGAAACTTCCCTGGCCCGGCGCGTCTCCAAAGGCGCCTGGGCCGGCGTTTTGACGGTGCTTTTCGCCGTCTTGATTGCCGCCAGCACTCTTTCCACCCTCGTGGGAACGCAGATTCAAGGGGTTGCCGAGGCCGGCTTTACCCCGCAGCAAAACTGGGATTTCGCCACCGAATGGAGCCTTCCCAAATTGGAATCCTTGCGCGTCATCATTCCGGGTCTCTTCGGCTATCGCATCGCCCAGTACACGACCCCTCCCCCAAAAGCCCTGGCCTTCCTCCTGGCCAGCTCGGTCGAGTCCACCACGGCCGTTGATACTTCCCCCGCCTACTGGGGCAAAGTGGGCGAAGACCCGCAAATTGCACGAATGGAAAGCAGCGATCCCGAGGTGCGCGCCGCGGCCGTGGCCGCTCTCGGAGCAAACCCCGAGGTGATCGCAGCCATGCGCGGCAATGACAAAGATGCCCACGCGCAGATCCTGGAGGTGATCAAACCCCAAGTGCAACTCCGCTTCTCCGGCAACGGAGAATACGCCGGCGTCCTGGTGGCCCTCTTCGCCATCTTTGCCCTCCTCAATTCAGCGCGCGGCCCATCCTCTCCTTACAACCCCCAGGAACGCCTCCAAGTCTGGTTCTGGGGACTGGCGGCCCTGTTCGCCCTCGTCGCCGCCTGGGGCCGCTTCGCCTTCCTCTACCCCTTGCTCTACCACTTGCCTATGGTGGACAAAATTCGCAATCCCATCAAGTTCATGCACGCCTTCACCCTCTGCTGGATCATCCTCGCCGGATTCGGCCTCGAAGCTTTTTCCCGCTCTTACATGCTCAATCCCCAAAAAACATCCGCCGCCGGCAAAATCCTGGAATCAAAAAGTTGGTGGCAAAAGCTCTCCGGCTTCGACAAAAAATTCCTTGTCGGATTGCTCTTCGCCATGGGCGCGGTCTTCGTCGCTTACCTGTTCTATGCCGGCTTCAGGCCCGGCCTCTCCCAGTACCTCACCCATCAGGGGTTCGACGCCGACACAGCGGCCAGGATCGCCCTCTATTCCGTCCATGATGTCGCCTGGTTTGTCCTCATCCTCTTCGTCTCCTCCATCCTCATCCTCACCGCCCTGGCCGGCCTCTGGACCGGCGCGCGCGCCTGCTGGCTCTGGACTTTTCTTTGCGTCGTCATGGTCTTTGATTTGATCCGCTCCGATGTGCCGTGGCTGCGCTACTTCGACTACAGCACAAAATACTCCATGAACGAGATCACCAAATTCCTCATGGAAAAACCTTACGAGCACCGCTTCACCGGCCGCCTCTCTCCCCGCGGAGGCTACGATCTTCCCCAAGACCAGGATTTTGCCGCCGCCATCCATTGGTGGCTGGAAAATGATTTCCCCTATCACGACATTCAATCCTTGGAAATTGACCAAATGCCACGCTCCCCCGTCATGGACATCAGCTACTTGGGTTGCTTCCCTCCCCCATACCCCCCGCGCAATGACCTCGTGCCGGCCGCCCGATTGTGGAAACTCACCAACACCCGCTACATTTTCGCCGCCGCCAATTTATTGCCCGCCTTGAACCAGTTGGCCGACCCGGGCCGCAACGCCTTTCACTATGTCATGCGTTTCAATCTGGTCAGCAAACCCGGCGTCACCGTTCGGCAGGACGCCGGCGACATCTACCCTCAAATCACCGACCAGGGCACCGACGCCTTGATCGAATTCAGCGACGCCCTCCCCCGCGCCAAGCTCTTTTCCCGGTGGATCATCCCGCCCGACGACAATGCCACCCTGCAATCTCTGGCCAACCCGCAATGGGACCCGGCCCAATCCGTCCTGATCTCCAAACCCACCAACGGCGCTCCCATACCCTCCTCCTCCTCCGATACCAACGCCGACCCCGGCGCTGTGCAAATCACCCACTACGCCCCCAAAGACATCCAACTTCAAGCCAGTGCCAAAACCCCTGCCGTCCTCCTCTACAATGATCGCACCGGGCCTGGCTGGCATGTCTGGGTGGATGCCAGGCCCGCCGATCTCCTCCGTTGCAACTACATCATGCGCGGCGTCTTCCTTCCCCCGGGCGACCATGCCGTTGAATTCAAATTCACCCCGTCTCTGGTCCCGCTTTACATCACCCTGGCCGCCTTGCTCTCCGGCGTGATCCTTCTCTTTTATGTCTGCTGGCCCCGCTCCAATCCAACCTCCGCGGGCGTGCCCGCCTGAGGACAAGTCCGGCAAAGGGTGAATTTCACTTTTTTGGATGCTTCTCTGTCATGGCCTGGATTTGAGCGATGGAAACGATTGAGAATTGGTCATTGAGTATTGGTCATTTGTCATGTAAACACAATCGGCATGACGCCCCAGCAACTCTCCGAGCGATTGTGGCAGTTTGCGGGCCGCATCGCCAAGGTGGTGGACGCGCTGCCGGAGACCCGCGTGGGCCGGCATGTCGCCGGCCAGATCGTCCGCAGCGGGATCGCGGCGGCGCCAAACTACGACGAAGCCCGTTGCGGCGAGAGCCGCGCGGATTTCGTTCACAAGGTCAATGTGGCGCTCAAGGAGTTGGTCGAAACCCGCGGCTGGCTCAAATTCATCATTTTGGCCGGGTTGCTGCCGGCCAAGCGGGTGGCCGTGCTGGTGGAGGAATGCGACCAGCTTTGCCGCATCTTGGGAAAGTCCATTGCGACGGCCAAAGCCGGCAGAAGACAGTTGCCCGGCGACGGTCTGGAGACGACTCTTGCGATAACCGATGACAAATGCTCAATGACCAATTCTCAATCGAAAGGTCCGAGATCTTAAAGCGCTTCTTCGCCAAGAGGACTCACCCAAGAAAGTGAAATGCACCCTCCGGCTAAACGCCCCAAACTTTTCTTGCAACCGCCGCCGCGCCCCATTAACCTGATCTCGCAATTTAGCCAACGGAAATGATCGAACTAATACAGTTTCCATGGAGTCCTTTCTGCCTGGTCCAGCGGCGCATCCTCGAATATGCCGGCGTTCCTTTTAAAACCACCAATATCCCTCCTTCCGACCGCTCCCTGGTCTGGCGCCTCACCCGCCAGCGCTATTACGGCGTGCCCATCATCCGCGATGGCCGCACCGTGGTTTTTGAAACCGACGACTTTTCTCAAATCATCGCCAAATACCTGGACGCCAAGCTGGAGTTGGGCTTGTTCCCCAAGTCTTGGCAGGGCGTGGACCGCATGGTCTGGCGCAACATCGAGGACCAAATTGAAGGATGCACCTTCCGCCTCAACGACATTTATTGGGAGGAACAAGTGCCGCAGGACGAGCGCCTGGCTTACCTGCGCCACAAGGAACGCAAATTCGGCCGCGGCTGCCTGGAGCAATGGCGCGCCGAACAGGCCCAATGGATCGAGCAACTGACCCGCAACCTCATCCCCTTTGAGCTGATGCTCGCCGAAAGACCCTTCCTCCTCCGCCGCGATCCTCATTTCATTGATTTCGATCTCTGGGGGATGCTCGCCAACTTCCTCTATTCCGGCCACTATCAACTCCCCGCCGCCCATGTCCGTTTGAACGATTGGTTCGAGCGCATGTCCAAAGCCAGGAAGACCGCCCCACAGTGAAAAATTATATTCTTGACACTAATGTCCTCCTCCACGACCCCGATTCCCTCCTCCGCTTCAAGGATAACACCGTCCTGATCCCCATTGAAGTCATCGAGGAGATAGACCGCTTCAAACGCGAATCCTCCGAGTTGGGCCAAAACGCCCGCACCGTTTCCCGCGCGCTCGACGCCCTCCGCGGCAAGGGCCGCCTCAACCAGGGCGTCAAATTAGATCACGGCGGCAAGCTGCGCATCATCTTCCACAACCACAACGGCGACAACGGCGCCGCCGTCTTTGGCAACAACACGGTGGACAGCCGCATTGTCTCCCTGGCACTCTCCGTGCAAAAGGCCGAGCCGGATAAAGCCGCCATCCTCGTCACCAAGGACATCAATCTGCGCATCAAAGCCGACATCCTGGGCCTGGAGGCCGAAGATTATGAAAGCGACCGCGTGCTCCTCACCGAGCTTTACACCGGCATGTTCGAGTGGAACATCGCCGCCGAAAAAATGGCCCGCTTCCGCACCGAGGGCGAACTGGACCTCAACGACCGCGGCCAGTGCTTCGCCAACGAATACTGCACCCTCACCGAAGAAACCAACCCCAAGCGCACCGCCCTGGCCAAGGTGGACCCCACCGCTTCCAAACTCATCCCCATCCTGGACTGCCGCGAAGGCGTCTGGGGCATCAAGCCCCGCAATCGCGAACAACATTTCGCCTTCGACGCCCTTCTGGATGACCGCATCAAACTGGTCACTCTCATGGGCAAGGCCGGCACCGGCAAAACCTTGATGGCCATGGCCGCCGGCCTCAAACGCACCGTCCTGGACCGCGAATTCCGCCGCCTCATCGTCGCCCGGCCCACCGTCGCCGTCGGCCGCGAGTTGGGCTTTCTCCCAGGCACCTTGGAGGAAAAACTCAATCCCTGGATGCAGCCCATTCACGACGCTCTCGAGCTGTTGAGCGATTTGAACATGGGCTCCGATCATCGCCGCAGCACCGATCTCATGCGCTCCGGCACCATTGTCGTCGAAGCCCTGAGCTACATCCGCGGCCGCAGCATCGCCCACCAGTTCATGGTCATTGACGAGGCCCAAAACCTCACCCCGCTCGAAGTCAAGACCATCATCACCCGCGTCGGCCAGGGCACCAAAATTGTCTTCACCGGCGACCCCTATCAGATTGACAATCCCTACGTGGACTCCAGCTCCAACGGGTTCAACTACATCATCAGCAAATTCCGCGAGCAGACCCTCTCCGCCCACATCGAACTCCAAAAAGGAGAACGCTCCGAACTGGCCGAGCTGGCCGCCAACATCTTGTAAAAACCAACTTCGGGTTCTTACTCCCGCATCGTGAGGTGATTCCGGCTCGTGTCATCTTCGCTGTTGCCGATGCCCTCCAGCTCAGGTATTTTGAGGGCTGACGTATGACCTTGACCGAAAAGATTTTGGCCCGCGCAGCGGGAAAGAAAACCGTCCAGGCTGGCGATAATGTCTGGGTCCAGGCGGACATTCTCATGACCCATGACGTGTGCGGACCAGGCACCATCGGCGTTTTTCAGCGCGAGTTCGGCGCCAATGCCAAAGTCTGGGACCGTCACAAAGTGGTCATTATTCCAGATCATTACATTTTTACCGCCGACTCCCGGTCCAATCGCAACGTGGATATTCTGAGGCAGTTCGCCAAAGAACAAAACCTTCCGTACTTCTACGACGTGATGGATGACCCGGACGGCTCGTGGAAATTCGACCCCGGCAAAGGCATGCTCCTTCGCCAATATGGATCCAATTACGCAGGCGTCTGCCACACCGCTCTCCCTCAAAAGGGGCATACCCGCCCGGGCGAAATCCTCTTCGGCACCGATTCCCACACCTGCATGGCGGGCGCGTTCAATGAGTTCGCCACAGGCATCGGCAATACTGACGCCGGATTTGTCATGGGCACCGGAAAACTCTTGTTGAAAGTGCCTCAAACCATGCACTTTCGCCTCGAAGGCCGCCTCCAACCCGGCGTCATGGCCAAAGACATCATCTTGCATTGCATCGGCCAGATCGGCTTCGACGGCGCCACTTATCGCGCCTTGCAGTTCGATGGCCAGGGGGTCAATGGCCTTTCCATGGACGACCGCATGACCGTCGCCAACATGGCCATCGAGGCCGGCGGCAAAAACGGCATCTTTGATTTTGACGACCAAACCAAGGCGGCCGTGGATTATCGCTGCCAGCTCAATGGCACCAAGCCCGACTATCATCCGGTGCATCGCGACAAGAAGGAGAAATTTGTCTATGAAATGGTCGTCAATTTGACCCAGTTGGAGCCAACCGTCGCCTGCCATCCCGATCCCGGTCAGCGCAAACTGGCCAAAGACTTGGGCGGCATCAAACTGGACCGCGCTTATGTCGGCTCATGCACGGGTGGCAAAACCAGTGATTTCCTGGCTTTCGCGCGAGTCGTCATGGGGAAAAAGGTGGTCATTGACACTTTCGGCGTGCCCGCCACCCCGGAAATCGTGCATGATTTGCAATCCGCCCGCTGGGAGCAAAAGACCGTCTGGCAAATCCTGGTGGATGCCGGTGTCCAGATGACTGAGAACGCCGGCTGCGCCGCCTGCCTGGGCGGGCCGGTGGACACCTTTGGCCGGATGAACTCCCCCATGACCTGCATCAGCGCCACCAATCGGAATTTCCCGGGGCGCATGGGCCACAAAGAATCCCAGGTCTTTCTGGCCTCCCCGGCCACCGTCGCCGCCAGCGCGTTAACCGGCCACATCACCGATCCGCGCGAGTTTTTGGGTTCCTAACTTCCTCTGTCAATAAAACTTTGCCCTCCGCCTCACAGCCGCCTGCCTCACAGAGCGAATCCAAGTCTTTCCCGGAAAAGTTGGACACGCTCTGTGAGCGCGCAATTTTGGGCGCGGTGCTGGCGATCCTCATCTGGGGTCCCCTGGCCTATGGCGCGGTGCGGGTGACTCCCGGGACAGAGGAAGCGCCCCACCTATATGGTTTCTTGGCGATCCAAGGTTTGACCGTCCTGGCTCTGGTTCTCTGGGCGGTCCGGTTTTTCACCCAGCGTCCCTTCCGCCTGTTGTGGCCCCCGATTTGCTGGCCGGTGTTGGCGTTCGTCATTTACGCCATTGCGCGCTGCCAATTCGTGGACGTGCAGTACTCGGCGGCGCGGGAATTGGTGAGCGTGGTCCTCTATGCCTCCCTCTTCTTTATCATTCTCAACAATTTGAACCGCCGCGAATCGGCCTCGACGGTGGTGCTGGTCCTGATCGTCCTGGGGCTGGGCGAGTCGTTGTGGGCCTTCTACCAGTTCACCTCCCACAATCCCAGGGTCTGGGAGGTCTTAAAGCCCGCCGCCTACGCGTCGCGCGGTAGTGGCTCTTTCATCAACCCGAATAACTTCGCCGGCTTCGCGGAGATGATTTTGCCCCTGGCTCTGGTTTATACGGTCATGTCGCGTTTGTCCGCCGTTGTCAAGGTCCTCCTGGCGTACTGCGCCCTGGTCATGATGGCCGGTGTGGTGGTCTCGGAGTCCAGGGGCGGAAACGTTGCCATGATGGCTACCCTGGCGGTGCTCTGCGCCGTGTTGTTGTTCCAGAGGGATTATTGGAAGCGCGGCTTGGTGGCCCTGGCGTTGTTGGCTCTGACCGGTCTGGTTTTATTCGAGCAATTCGGAGCTGTGCAACGAAGGATCGAAGCTGCCGGCGGTCTCGCCGCCTCCACCGACGGCCGGCTTCTCTACTGGGATGTCGCGCAAATGGCTTTTCGCCAGCACATTCTCTGGGGCGTGGGGCCGGGCCACTATCAGTATCAGTATCTAATGAATGCGCCCGTATGGAAGCAGGCAGCCCCTCAGAACGCCCACAACGACTATCTCAACACCCTCTCCGAGTGGGGGTTGGCGGGGTTTGCCTTGATCATCCTCACCGTCGGGCTCCTTTATGGCGGTGTTTTGGCCATCTGGCCCCATGTGCGGAGAAAGTCCAATGATATCGCCAGGAAGAACAGCACCAAGGCTGCCTTTGTCCTCGGCGCCTCCCTGGGCTTGCTCTCCATTTTGATTCATTCACTGGTGGATTTTAACATGCAAATCCCCGCCAATGCCATCCTCGCCATCACTTTGATGGCGTTGCTGACCGCCCACTGGCGGTTTGCCACCGAGCGATATTGGGTCAATCCAGGGAAAATCGGGAAAGTCCTCTTGGCGGCCACGGCCCTGGGAGTGGCCGCCTTCCTGGCAGCCAATGGTGCGCATGCCGGAAGGGAGTTTTACTGGATCCAGCGAGGACTCAACCAGATAATCCCCTGGGAACAGTCCGTGGCCGCATTGAAGAAAGCCTATGCCATTGAGCCGCGTAACTACCTCACTCAGTACGAGTTGGGAGAGTATTACCGGCTTCGCGCCTGGGAAGGCGATCCAGGCAATGAAGCCTTGGCCACCGAGGCCATGCACTGGTTTCAGGGCGCCATGATCTGCAATCGCTTTGATTTTTGGTCGTCAATTCGGTACGGAATGTGCTTGGATTGGCTGGATCGCTCCAAAGAAGCCTCCCAATACTTCGTCAAATCCCTCCAATTAAGGCCAAATCACGCGGATGTTTACTTCTTTTTGGGCTGGCACTGCATGAATTTGGGCAATTATCCCCTCGCCGAGCATTGGTTCCTGGTCGCTCTGGACATGCACCCCCCCAGCGACCAGGCCCTGCCATACCTCCAAACGGTCAGGGAGCGCATGGCTGCTGCGCCCGCCAAGGGCCTCCAATCTCCATAAATGAGCCAAAAATAGCGCGGCGGGAGGGGCGAGCGCCCGCGAGACCCTGGCATGAAGCTTCAAACCCCACAATTGGGGCAAAAATGGGGGGATTGGCGGCAAAAAAGGGCTGAAAAATATTTGAAAATAATGCTCTAAAATCTGTTGACAATTAACCGGCAGGGAGTAATCTCGCTCTGTAGTACAACATTCCAAATACGAATTGTTATGAAAAGAATCAAATCTCTTTTGGTGTTCGGTCTGGTTTTGGCTTTCGCGAGCGTTTCAACCTGGGTCCTGGCGGAAGGGGCCAAGAAGGCCACTCAAGCCACCGTCCGCGCGGTTCACGGCACCGCCACCTACTCAATTGCCGGCGGCATGCCCCAGCCCTTGCGGCCCAATATGGAATTGCCTGAAGGCTCCGTCATCGAGACCGGCATGGATGCCCAGGTGGATCTTCAGGTCAATGGCCGCGCCTCCACGGTCAGGGTCGAAGCGAACACTAAGATGACTTTGCAAACCATGGAGAACTTGGGGGCGGGCGACACTGAGACGATGCTCGATATCAGAATCGGCCAGGCCGAGGGCAGCGTCAAGAAAATCACCAAGGCCTCCAAGTACGAAATCACCACCCCGCGCGGCGTCGCCGGCATCCGCGGCACGGATTGGGCCGTCCAGGTGTCGCAAAACGCCGACGGAACTTATAATGTGACCTTCACCAGCGCCACCGGCACCGTGTATGTTGTCGCCAATATTAATGTCGCCGGCGTGCCCACCTCGGTTCCCAGGACATTGACCACCGGCCAGTCATGGACGCCTCCTCTGAGTGTGGGCGGCACTGGTGAGATTCCCCCAACAACCCAGGCCTTGGCCGACATCATTGCGGCCAGTCAGGCTGCCGCCGCAGCTGGTGCCGGCCCTGTTACTGTCACGACCCCGGGCGTCAACGCGCCTCCGGGAACCCCGGGCAGCGTGGGAGCGGTCCCGGTGATCACCATTACTGTGACTCCCCCGCCAAATCCAAATCCTTCCTCAGTTGGCGGCTCGTAATTCATAAGGGCTTGGTCAAGGCGCTGTTTTTTTCAGCCCGGAGCGGCTTGTGTTGCTCCGGGCTTTTTGTTTAGTATGCCGATGTGCGACTGAACTTTCCCAAAATACCCAATTTCCCCAATCTTCCTGGCCTTCTCCTCCAATACAGAGAGTGGGGGAACATGCTCGGCGATTTCGAGACCCTGGTCTTCGGAGACGACGTCAAGACGCGCAAATGGCCCATCATCCTCATCGCCGCCGTCGTCGTCTCCGTCGTTTGCCTCTTGCAGATCGGCAACCTCACCGCCCTGCAACGCCTGGAGTGGATGACTTACGACACCCGCGTCAAACTGGCCGCCCAACTGGCGGTCCATTATCCCCGCCCAAATCAGGTCAACGCCACAAATCTCGGGCTGGTCGAGGTCAACGATCAGACCATTGATCTTGTCAACAATGGAAAGCGCCTCTTGGGTTTCAGTTATGCCCTCTATTGGCCCCGCACCGTTTATGCCATGGCCTTGCAGGAGCTTTCCCTCCAAGGGGCCAGGGCCGTTGGCCTCGACATTCTCTTCAGCGGCTTGCGCCCCGACGATCCCGGCCCTCCCGATGCCGAGAAACTGGCCGATGGTTCCCACCCCACCAACGCCGATGAGTTTTTCCAGGCCGTCCTCAATGAAAGCGGCAGCGTCATTTTGGGCGCCCAGGAGGGCGTGCTCCCTGCTCCGCTCTTCCAGAACACTCAGGCCAGGTTGGGCGACATTACCTCCGACAGGGATGCCGACGGCGTTTTGCGGCGCGAACGGCCTTATGAAGTCTATCAGAAATGGTACCCCTTAATCAGGCAACTCGCCAGGGAGTACGATCTGAACCTGGCCAAAACGCGCTTCGGAGTCACCAACATCACCTTCTTTCGCAAGTGGGACAATGAGCCTGTCATCCTTCCAACCGACAAGGATGGTTATATTGACGAGCGGTCCATCGTCCCGGATGGCCCGGCCCTGAGCTTCCTTCCCTTCACCCCGGTTCGAGTCTGGAGCATGGGCATTGTTCTGGCGGCCTGCGAGCTGAAGCTCGATCTGGATCACCCCCAAATCGAACCCCAACATCACCGGATTGTCTTGCATGGCCCGCAGGGGGTCAGCCGCGTCATCCCTCTGGATGCCGACGGTTGCTTTGAAATCAACTGGGAACTGGGCGTCACCAACCCCCTGATTGTCGCGGGCAATTTGCAGCAACTCTTGGAGCAACACAACGATCGCAACCATTCCTCCGCCCAGGAGTTCGACAACCGCTGGAAGGACAAGCTCATCATGATCGGTTCCACCGCCACGGGCAACGAACTCTCCGACATTGGGCCTTCCCCTCTGGGCAGCGAAACTCACCTCGTCACCAAGCATCTCAATGTCGCCAATTCCGTTATCGCCAATCGCTTCGTCACCACCAGTCCCGTCTGGCTCAAACTGCTCCTCATCGTTTTGATGGGCGCCCTCGCCGCGGGCATCAATTTGGTCGAGACAAGGCCGCTGACCGGCACCGCCCTCATGGCGGGGGCCGTGATGCTTTACTCCGCCGCGGCCTGCTGGCTTTACGTCCAGCACCGCTTTTGGCTCCCGGTTGTTCTGCCCCTGGCTTGTTCCGGTCTGGTCACCCACTTCTCCGCCTTGACCTACCGCGTCCGCGCCGAGCAGTCGGAAAAAAAGCGCGTCAAATCCGTTTTCGCCAAAATGCTCGCCCCGGAGGTCGTGGACGAATTGCTCGACGCCAAGAAAATGGCCCTCGGCGGCAAACGCCGCGAAATCTCCGTTTATTTCGCCGATGTCCGCGGCTTCACTTCCTTGACCGACCGCACTCAAGCCGCCGCCACCGAATTCGTCCGCCAACACAACCTCGCCCCGGCGGAGGCCGAGGCCTATTACGACAAACAAGCCGAAGAAACTCTCGCCACCGTCAGCACTTACCTCGGCACCATCGCCGGCATGATTAAGAAACACCACGGCACCCTCGACAAATACATCGGCGATTGTGTCATGGCCTTCTGGGGGGGGCCTATCGAAAACCCCCGTCACGCCTGCGACGCCGTCCTCTCGGCCATTGACGCCCAACGCGCCGTCCTGGCTTTGAACCTGCAGAGGGACGCCGAAAACAAAAAGATCGCCCAGGAAAACACCGCCCGCGCCGCCCAGGGGCTGCCGCCGGAGTCCCTCAAGCCGCTCCTTTCCATGGGCACTGGCATCAATTCAGGCTCGGCCGTCATGGGCTTGATGGGGTCCGAAGAACACCAACTCAGTTACACCGTCTTTGGCCGCGAAGTCAATCTCGCCTCCCGCCTCGAAGGCCTTTCGGGCCACAGTCGCATCATCATTTCCGAGGCCACTTATCAGAGGCTCCTCCGCGACGATGCCGCCCTGGCCGCCCTCTGCGTCGAACGCCTGCCCGCCGACGTCAAAGGCTTCCGCCACGCCGTCAAAAACTACGAGGTCTTGTGGAGAACCCCCGATTTGCCGGAGGACCCGGAGGCCCTCAGCCAGCCATTCGCCGGCGTCGGTCCGGAGACGGTCGTCTTTGTCCGCTAGCCTAGTGTCCCTGAAATGACTAGACATAACCATTTATGGTGTGGCAGCGGCGTCCCGCCGCTGTGGCTGGCGGTTGAGCGGGCAAACAGCGGCGAGACGCCGCTGCCACTTTTATGTATAGCTATTTCAGGGACACTACACTAGCAACTGGAACCCATCATTCTCCCAGGATTTTCACCAGAACCCGTTTGCGACGACGCCCGTCAAACTCCCCGTAATAAATCTGTTCCCACGGGCCGAAATCCAGCTTCCCTTTGGTGATCGCCACCACCACCTCCCGGCCCATGATTTGCCGCTTCATGTGCGCGTCCGCGTTGTCTTCCCCCGTCCGATTGTGATGGTATTGCGACACCGGCTCATGCGGCGCCAGCCCTTCCAGCCACACTTCGTAATCGTGCAAAAGTCCCTCCTCCGCGTCGTTGATGAACACCGACGCCGTGATGTGCATCGCGTTGACCAGACAGAGACCCTCCTGCACTCCGCTCTTCTTGACCAGCCCCTCGACAGTTTCCGTGACGTTCACAAATCCCCGCCGCGACGGAACTTGGAACCAGAGATATTCAGTCAATGACTTCATCCTCCAGCATTACCACCAAACCCTCCCCGCGCCAAGCACGAGCCGATTGCAACATTTTATCCCCATTGGAACTCCTTTAACTCCGCATATCCGATCCGCCGCGCCCGGCTGGAATCTCGCGCCGGTTTTGTCCTTGTGCAATCAGTTCGCGCCGCCGCAACTTGTCCCATCAGCGCAAAAAGCACATCCATTTTTCTGGCCGCACTGGTCTTGGCTTTGACCGGCTTATCCGTGTATTGGGTGGCGCATTCCAGCGTGTCGCACAAGCCTCTCGCCGCCGTCGCGCTGGGCGACGGACGGATTCTCCAGATTGAGGCGGTCACCTACGGCACCAATCATCATGTGGGCAACCCGGCTTCTGAGGTCCTCCGGCGCCTCCAAGCCTGGTTGCCACGACGCCTCCTCGCGCCCTTCGAGCCTAAATACCCGGTATCCGTCCTTGAATGTCCGGATCCTCCCGCTTTGGTCGTCTGGGTCAACGCCATCAGCGCCAAGGCGGGCACCAACATGGATTGCCAGGGGGTTCGCGTCGAATTGGTGGATCAACGCGGCCAACATTACGCTGAGGACAACAGTGGCTGGTTTGGCGGCGACAAGTTTTGGCGGGTTGGACACCTTTTCCACGTCTTTCCGAGAAACCAGGCCGAGTTGACCATGCAGGTCAGCGATTGGAGAAAACACCAAACGAACGAAATCCATTTTCCCAACCCCCACCTCGTCCAGCCCGCCGTGTGGACGGGCTTGGATTTGCCGCAACAGCAGCAGGCAGCCGGTTTGACCATCGTCCTCTCGGCGCTGCGTTTGCGCACCAATGGCATCCCGCCAAATTACTACTCCACCCTCTCGGTCTGCTGGGAGCCGGTCTGGGAACTGCGGCGCGCCAACGATTTAATCGGCGGTTGGGACCAACCGGAGTGGTTTGCCGAGGACCCCACGGGCAACTGCGGACAGGACTTGGGCACAAATCAAACCGTCCTGCGCTTCTCCGCCACATTTTACCCCCTCGCCACCAATGCCCAAGCCGCCCAATGCCTCGCCACCCTTCCGCAAATCGCCCTCACAAACCTGCAATCCATTCTCTGGTGGAACCGCTCCCTTTCATATCAATCAAACAACATCTCCATCCTGGGGCTTTTTCCCGCCGACGATTATGTTTTCTGTGACGGCGCATTTCTCACCAATCCGCCGGTGCCCATGGGGCCGGTCCACGGCGGCGCCCCATCCGGCTGGACGGGGCGGATTGTCGCCGTCAACCCTCTCAAGCAAGTTTATTACCACGGACACTATTCTACCACCGACGCCGTCATCTACGTGAGCGCCGCCAATTTGGGAGGCAAGTCCCGCCTGGCCATCCGGCTGCGCGATGCCCAGGGCCGTTCCTGGGTGGCCAACCCCGAACCCCAAGGCACGGTGGATGGCATTTATCCGTTTCTCCTGGATCTTCCACCGGACGTAAATCAGGTCACGCCCGAATTAGTCCTCTTGAAACCCCTGGAGGCCCAATTCACCGTCAAAGTCCCCTCGCCCACGAATCCTTAACTTTCGGTTTCCCGCCGCCACAATCCGGGCGCGGGCGAACCTGATTCAGCCCGGCCCCACCGTAGCACCCTGTCCGCCAATGACTTGCGCAACCAGCCTGAAAAACCCCGCGCAATTCCTCCAAAATACCTCCATTTTTGCGCCTTTTGGCAGCTTTTTCGACCTTTCCCCAAAACTATTTTTATAATTGCCAACTTCAAAAACTCACTTTTCCACCGCAAAAATCTCCCCATCAGCCGCTTCCAGCCAAATCCTCAAAATGCAAATCGTTACCACCGTGGGAATGACATTTTTCCAAATCTGTGATTCAATCCTGTCAACTATGAATACTAAATTATGATAAACCAATGGAGGACACAATGAGAAACGGCAAAATTGCAAAACTCCCGCCCGACACCCGCGATGAGTTGAACCTGCGGATGGAGGATGGCCAGGACGGCGCAAAACTCCTCCAGTGGCTTAACTCCCTTCCCGAAGTTCAGCAGTCCCTCAAAGATTCCTTCGATGGCCTCCCCGTCAACAGGCAAAACCTCTGCGAGTGGCGCAAAGGCGGATACCGTGAGTGGCAGATCCGGCGCGATCTCGAGTCCCACGCCTGCCGGCTCAAACAAACCACCCGCGATATGGAGGACGTTCTGAACATCCCGACCCTCCCCGCCGATCTGATCGCCGCCCTGGCCCTCCGCTATGCCGCCGTCCTCAATACCTGGGATGGGGAACCCGACCCCAGGCTCACCGAGAAACTGCGCCTGCTCCACTCCCTGGGCCGCGACATCGCCCTCATTCAAAAAACCACCGAGCGCGCCACCAAACAGGCCGCCGATTACAACCAAATGTTGGAGGATTCTACCGAAAGCGGGGTCAGGGCCGCAAGGAAAAAGGCCCTCATTAGTGTCTGGGCTGCCCTTCGCAGCAAAGAACTGGCGAAATCCTTTGGCGGCGGCAAGCATGCCCAATGGCTGGCCGATTATATGACCGCCCTCGAATTTGGCCTGCCATTTCCCAATTCGGCCCCCGAAAAACCTTCCCGTCGCCTCGCCGGCTTGTCCCCCGACTTGTCCGACGAAGCCTCACCCCCGGCGGAAGCTCCACCCACGGAAGAAGTTTCAACCAAGGAGGAAGTTCCAGCGAAGGCGGAAGTTCCAACCACTGCGGAAGTTTCACCCGCGGAGGAAGCTTCCCCCGCGGCGGAAGCCTCAACCAGGCAGGAAGTTCCAACCAAGGAGCGCCTCCCCTTTGTGGCTTTCCCGTCGTCCATAGCGATAGCGAAGCCGGAAGCGAAGGAGGAAGCGAAGCCGGAAGCGAAGGAGCGCCTGCGCTCCGTAGTTTTAACGAAGGAGCGTCAAACCCAGTCAAACCAAAAAATGAGCTTTGACCGCAAAAAAAACGAATCCTGACCAATCTGCTTATCATTTAAAACCACACTCTCAAACCCAATCAACCCCGCTGAACAGGCCCTGGCGTCTTCCCCCGCGGGTGCAGGACAGAATTCTTCAATTTTGATTTTTCGCTCTTTTTTTGTTGCCTTTTGCATATGCCATACACATATACTTCCGGCCATGGATTCCAAACCCACTCCGCAATCGCTCCTCCAG
>JBEKOF010000088.1:0-16369 GCA_049522055.1 Verrucomicrobiota bacterium
GCCGGTAGGACAGACCGGTCCCCGGGATGCCGGCGGAGCCATAAAGGCCGCGTGGGCCGAGGTTGATGTGGGCGCCGCGGACGCCAGCAGAAAGGGAGACGCCGCTGCCGCTCAAGTTCAACCTCAGTCCTGGCAGGATGCTAACGCGCCGGCTGAAACGAAAACCCATAATGAATCAATCATGCAACAGATCGGCCAATTTGTCCCCGGTTTTTCTCACCAGGCGTGCAAAGACCGGGACGATTGGCTCCACAAGCAGGCCCGCAAAGATCTGGGTCAAATACTATTGGTGTGGGGGCAGTGTTCACTGAAGCGTCACCGAGTGGATTTTTATGTGGATGTGTAGCGGGGGCGTTGATCGTTAATCGCATGGGCTGGAGGAAACCATCCTGAACGAATTTCAAATTAGAACACGGCCCGTCTGCGCGACGGCTTGACGAGCGGGCCGGGGGCAAGTAGGTTTGCGGATGTGCGGGGAGCCTGCCGCCCGGTGGGGGCGGGCTGAGAGTTTTGCCTGGCAAAAGACCCGTTGAACCTGATCCAGATAATGCTGGCGAAGGGAAGCACTTTCTCCGCGCTTTCTTCCGCCGTGAAAGATGATGATGAACATGGCGAATAATTCGATTGAGCATCAGAGAAACGGCGCCCGGCCCCATTCCCGAAGAATCTATCTGCCGGGCAAGATTTATCCCGAACTGCGCGTTCCCTTCCGCGAAATCCGGCTCAACCCGACCCGGGCGTTGGACGGGAGGATGGAAGCCAATGAGCCGGTGCGGGTGTATGATTGCAGCGGGCCGTGGGGGGATGAATCCTTTCACGGCGACACGGCGCGCGGCCTGCCCGCGCCGCGGCGGGACTGGGTGTTGCGCCGCGGGGACGTGGAGGAATGCGAGGGTCGGCCGGGACGGCCGCTCCGCGCCAGGCCGGGCCGGATCGTGACGCAATTGCACTACGCCCGGCAGGGGATCATCACGCCGGAGATGGAATATATCGCGGTGCGGGAAAACATGGGGCGGGAAGGCAGCGCGACCCGGCCGGGCGGCCGGGATGGGTTGGGGTTCCAGCATCCCGGCAATTCCTTCGGGGCGTCCATCCCCGGGGAAATCACGCCGGAGTTTGTGCGCGCCGAGGTGGCCCGCGGCCGGGCCATCATTCCGTGCAATGTCAACCACGCGGAATTGGAGCCGATGATCATCGGGCGGAATTTCCTGGTGAAAATCAACGCCAACATCGGCAACTCCGCGGTGGCTTCGTCCATCGGGGAGGAGGTGGAGAAAATGCGCTGGGCCATCCGATGGGGCGCGGACACGGTGATGGATTTGTCCACCGGGGAAAACATCCACGCGACGCGGGAATGGATTCTGCGCAACTCGCCGGTGCCGATCGGCACGGTGCCGATTTATCAGGCGCTGGAAAAAGCCGGCGGCAAGGCCGAGGAGCTGACATGGGAGATTTACCGGGACACGCTGATCGAACAGTGCGAGCAGGGAGTGGATTACTTCACCATTCACGCGGGGGTGCTGCTGCGGTTCATCCCCATGACGGCGCGGCGGGCGACTGGGATTGTGAGCCGCGGCGGCGCCATCCTAGCCAAATGGTGCCTGGCGCATCACCGGGAAAACTTTTGCTTCACGCACTGGGACGAGATTTGCGAGATCCTGGCGGCGTACGACGTGAGCTTTTCCATCGGGGACGGATTGCGCCCCGGCTCGATCGCGGACGCGAACGACGAGGCGCAATTTGCGGAGTTGCAAACGCAGGGCGACCTGACCACCCGGGCCTGGGAGCACGGGGTGCAGGTGATGAACGAGGGGCCGGGCCATGTGCCGATGCACCTGATCCAGGAGAACATGACCCGGCAACTTGAGTGGTGCCACGAGGCGCCGTTTTACACGCTCGGCCCGCTGACCACCGACATCGCCCCCGGCTACGACCACATCACCAGCGCCATCGGCGCGGCCATGATCGGCTGGAACGGCTGCGCCATGCTTTGCTATGTGACGCCCAAGGAGCATTTGGGCCTGCCCGACAAGCAGGACGTGAAGGACGGGGTGATGGCCTACAAAATCGCGGCGCACGCGGCCGATCTGGCCAAGGGGCATCCTGGCGCGCAGTACCGCGACAACGCCTTGAGCAAGGCGCGGTTTGAGTTCCGGTGGGAGGACCAGTTCAATCTGTCGCTCGACCCGGAGACGGCGCGGGAGTTTCACGATGAGACGCTGCCGCAGGAAGGGGCCAAGACGGCGCATTTTTGCAGCATGTGCGGCCCGCATTTTTGCAGCATGAAGATCACGGAGGATGTGCGCAAATACGCCGCCGCGCAGGGCCTGGCCGAGGAGGAGGCGTTGAAAAAAGGGATGGAAGAAAAGTCCAAGGAGTTCGTGGAGAAGGGAAACGAGATTTACGCCAAGGCGTGAAAATCACGGCCAGTCCGCAATGGACAGAAGAAACCAGCAAAGCTATGATGGAACGATGAGCGCCACCAAAGTCGCCATTCCAATGGATGAAACCCTGTTGCAGCGATTGGATAGGCTGGTCAAAACCCGGTCCTTCCGCAGTCGCAGTCAGGTCGTTCAGGAAGCCGTGTCCGAAAAAATCAGCCTCATGGACAAAAGCGCACTCGCGCGCGAGTGCGCCAAGCTCAACCGCAAATCCGAGCAGGCGATGGCCGAGGAAGGACTCGGCGCCGAGATTTCCGCATGGCCGAAATATTGAGAGGCGATATTTGTTGGGCCGACCTCGACCCGGCGAAAGGACACGAGCAGTCCGGTCAACGCCCGGTGTTGGTCTTGAGCAACGCCGAGTTTAAGCGTGGAAGCTTTTGACGCCACGCCATCCGCCTGATAGAATTCCGCCGTGAAATGCAACTCCGAAGTTCAGTCCGGCGGGGGCGTCCCGCTTTACCAATTGAAAATCACGCTCAAGTGGTCCAAGCCGCCCATTTGGCGTCGCGTTGTCGCGCGCGCGGACATGCCGCTCAACCGCTTGCATGACCTCATGCAAATGGTGATGGGCTGGACGAACAGTCATCTGCATCACTTCGCCGCCGGGAACACGTTTTACGGCAGGCCAGACCCGGGTTTCGCAGGCATGGGGGGCGAGGAGTTGAATGAAAAGCGTTACACCTTGGCCGACCTCGCGCCGGCGGCGAAGAAAAAGTTCATTTACGAGTACGATTTCGGCGACAGTTGGGAGCATGAGGTGAAGGTGGAAAAGATTTTGCCGGCGGACGCCGCGTTCCAACGTCCGGTTTGCCTTGCCGGAGAGAATGCCTGCCCGCCGGAAGACTGCGGCGGCATCGGCGGTTACTACAACCTCCTTAAAATCATGGCCGACCCGAAACATCCCGAACACGCGAGCACGAAGGAATGGCTTGGCGACGAGTTGGACGCGAAGTGTTTCGACTTGAACCACGTCAACGCCGTTTTGAAGCGGCTCAAAGCATAATAATCAATATGCCCATCTACGAATTCGCCTGTCCGAAGTGCCGGAAGATTTTCAACTTTCTTTCCAAGAAAGTGGCGCCGGCGCGGCCGCCCGCCTGCCCCAAATGCGGCAGCCGGAAAATGACCAAGCAGATCAGCGCCTTCGCCCTGGCGCGTGGCGCCAAGGAAACTCCCGCCGACGGCGAGGAGGCCGGGCCGGACGGACCGCCCATGCCGGACCTGGAGGACCCGCGGGTGATGCGTGCCATGTCCGAAATGGAACGCGACATGGAACAGATGGACGAGAACAATCCGCGCCACATGGCCCAGCTGATGAAAAAAATGAAGAATCTCATGCCCGCCGGCAGCCTGCCCAAGGAACTGGATGTCGCCATCAAGCGCCTGGAAGCCGGCGAAGACCCCGAGAAAATCGAGGAGGACATGGGCGATGTGCTGGGCGATTTCATGGGCGGCGAAGCCGGCGGGCCGGGAGGACCCGGCGGCTACTCGCACGACGCCGGGCTTTATGACATGTAACGGCGCTTTATGAGCGCCGGCGAAATGAATTGGTCCCGCCTCCGCGCTATTGCCAAGACCATCCGAAAACCGCTAAACTGCGAGGAGTAGAAGCCGTGACAGAGACGTTATGATTCAGGAACTAACGCTGAAGAGCTTCAAGAGTTTTGGAGAGCCGCCGCCTGAATCGGGGGCGATTCAGCAGCCTTGGGCGGGCGAAAAAATCAAATTCGGCGGCCTGAGTCTTCTCATCGGCACCAACGCCAGCGGCAAGAGCAACATCCGGGATGCGCTCCGCTTTATTCATGGAATTTCCCGCGGCTACACTTTGGCTGAGGTGATCGGAGAAAAATACGGTGAGGGGGGGGAGTTGCAATGGAAAGGGGTTCGCGGAGGTGTGCGGGAGACTGTCACCAGAAATGGCCAGCCGGAGAACTCAAAGTTCACCATTGCCATTCGGACCCAGTTGCTTTCTGACGACGGAGGCGGCGACGCGGAGTATTTCATTACGGTGGATGCCGGGGACAAGAATCGCCCACCAAGGGTAACAGATGAATGGCTTCAATGCTCACAGAATCCCGAAAGGTCGTTCAATTACGAACGCGGCAGGGAGCACCAAACATTGAGCGCATTCAATTTTCAAAACCAGCCCTTAAAATTTGATCGTCCCTTATTAACTCAACTTTCAGACACTAACCACCAGCGTATCCCCGGTTTGGTCCTGGCACTGCAAAAAGATTGTCAGGCGTTCCTCCGCACTATCTCGTCCATGCGGTTCCTTGAACTTGATCCGCAATCGCTCCGTCGTCCCTCCATTCCCGGCCAAACGACCTTGGGTGACAAGGGGGAGAATCTTTCCTCGGTGCTGCAGGCCATCTGCAAGAAGCCCGATGGCAAGGAGGCGCTGGTCGCTTGGACGCGCGAACTCACGCCTCTGGACGTGACTGACTTCAGATTTCCAGAGGTCAGCCTGGAGGGCAAGATTCAGCTACAATTGGTGGAACAAGGCGGGCGTGAGATTTCGGCGGAAAGCGCCAGTGACGGCACGCTCCGGTTCCTGGGCGTCGCCGGCGCTTTGCTGGGCACCGATCCAGCCCGCTTCTACTTTTTTGAGGAGATGGAGAACGGCATTCATCCTAATCGGGCGCATTTGCTGATCAATCTTTTGCAGGCTTCGACCCGCAAAGGCGCAATTCAGGTGGTCGGCGCGACGCACTCGCCGGCATTGCTGAATTTTCTGGACGCCCAGGCACTCCGCGACGCCTCCCTGGTTTACCGGGCGGGATCGGTCTCCAAAATTCGGAGTTTCGCCGACATTCCCGCGCTTTCCCAGATAAAACCCGAAACCCGTCCAGGGGAATTGTTTGGTTCGGGTTGGTTTGAGAATGTGGCCTCGTTCATGGAATCGGACGGTGTGCAATGAGTTACAAGGTCTTGGTCATCCCCGAGGACTTCACCAAAGACGAGCACATCCTGAAACCTTTGGCCGAGCGCATACTCCAAGAGTCTGGGAAGCCGAACGCCAAGGTTGCGGTGTGTCGCGATCCAAACTTTGGCGGCATTGGCGAAGCTCTCAAGACCGAGCGACTGCGCCAGGAGGTCATCGCCCGGTATCCTATGGTTGACCTGTTCATTCTCGTGGTGGACCGGGACGGCGTGGCGGGACGCGAAACGGCGCTGGGCCAGATCGAGGCAACACTCCAGGGCGAATTTGCCGGATCGGGCCGGCGAATTGTGGCCGGCGCCGCCTGGCAAGAAGTGGAGGTTTTCATTCTGGCGGGACACGACCTGCCTTCCGATTGGAGCTGGCAGGAAATCCGCGCCGACCCGGATGTCAAGAACACGTATTTTCAACGGTTGGCCGCCACAAAAAACACCTCCCAGCTTCCTCACCAGGGCCGAAAGAAGCTGATGGCGCAAGCCATCCAGAATTGGGGCCGGATAAAAAGCCGCTGTCCGGAAGACATCGGGAGCCTTCTCTCCAGGCTCGCCACCGTAGCGTAAGCCCGACATGGCTCCTCTTGACGAAAAGATTATTTCCGCGGGCGAAGTTCATCGCTCCGTCGCCTGCCCCCGGTTGAAAATGGGCGTTTTCGCGCTGGCCGGCGCGCACTCGCTGGCGACGACTTACTTTTTTTATTACGTTTATTTCTACACGCGGGACCGTTTTGGTTTTGAGGCGTTGCAGAACTTTCTGCTGGCGGCGCTGCTGGGGCTGGTGTATGCGGTTTTTTCCTTTCAGGGCGGCCGGTTTGCCCAGAGGGCGGGCTACTTTGCCTCCTTTCGGCTCGGCGCGGGCATCATGCTCGCGGCCTTGCTGGCGGGCTGCTGGATGAGGGCGTTGTGGCCGGCCCTCGCCTGCATCGTGACGGCCAATATCGGCATGTGCTTCACCTGGCCGGCGCTGGAGGCGTTGATGAGCGAGGGGGAGCCGCGCGCGCGCTTGCGCAGCCTGGTGGGCATTTACAACATCACCTGGGCGGGGACCGCGGCGTTCGCGTATTTTACCGGCGGGGCGATGCAAAAAAGCTGGGGCCGCCAAAGCATGTTTCTGGCGCCGGCGGGCCTGGTGCTGGCGGAGTGGATTTTTTCATTCTGGCTGCAGCGGCGGGTCAACAACCAGCCGCCCGCCACAGCGGAGGACACCCCGCCGCCGCCGGAACCGGGGGCCATCAGGGATCCCGCGCCCGTTGCTCCGGCGACATTTCTGAAAATGGCGTTGCTGGCGAATCCTCTGGCCTACCTGGCTATCAACACTATTTTACCAATGATCCCCATTCTGAGGGACCGTCTGCACCTGAGCCTCGGGATGGCCGGGGTTTTCTGCTCGGTCTGGCTTTTCGCGCGGGCGGGGGCGTTTGTCCTGCTCTGGCTTTGGCCGTGGTGGCAATACCGGTTTCGTTTTCTGGCCGGGGCATTTGCGTTGATGATCGCCTGTTTTTGCGCGATGTTGCTGGCGCGGGGACTGTGGGTTTTGGTCTGTTCGCAGGTGCTTTTGGGGATGGCGTTCGGCTTGATGTATCATTCCTCGCTCTTTTACGCGATGGACGTGGGCCAAACCAAAGGCGAGCACGGGGGCATTCACGAATCGGCCATCGGGATCGGGAACTGCTGCGGCCCGGCCCTGGCGGCCCTGGCGCTCTTTGTTTTTCCGGCCCAGCCCGCCAGCGGCGTGCTGGCGGTCTGCCTGTTGCTGCTGTGCGGTTTGGGCGTTTTGTACTGGATGCGCTACCGGAAGGCGGAGGCTTGACAAGTCGCCGCGGGGGCGACTCAATCGCTGGCAGTATGTCAATACTTGCTGGAAAAATCGGGCTGGTTTTCGGCGTGGCCAACAAGCGGTCCATCGCCTGGGCCATCGCGCAGGCCTGGCGCCAGGCCGGCGCCACGCTCGCTTTCACCTATCAGGGCGAACGACTCAAAGGCAATGTCGAGGAACTGGCCGCCACTTTCGGTTCCGACGCCCTGATCCTGCCGTGCGATGTGACCAAGGACGAGGAAATCGCCGCGGTGTTTGCGCAAGCCGGCCAAAAATTCGGCAAGCTCCATCTGCTGCTCCATTCGGTGGCTTTCGCGCCCCGCGAGGCCCTGGAAGGGGAGTTTGTCCACACCTCGCGCGAGGCCTTTCGCACGGCTTTGGATGTCAGCGCCTATTCGCTGGTGGCCCTGGCCCGGGGCGCGGCGCCGCTGATGACCGAGGGCGGGAGCATCGTGGCGATGAGCTATTATGGTTCGGTGAAAGTGGTCCCGCATTACAACGTGATGGGCGTGGCCAAAGCCGCGCTGGAATCCAGCGCCCGCTATCTGGCTTATGATCTCGGCCCGAAAAGAATCCGCGTCAATTGCATCAGCGCCGGGCCGGTGAACACACTGGCGGCCCGGGGCATCGCCGGGTTCACCGAGATGCTCAAGCACTACGAGGCGCATTCTCCCTTGAAGCGCAATGTGCTTGCCGATGAACTGGGGGCGACGGGCCTTTTCCTGGCCAGCGACGGCGCGGCGGCCATCACCGGCCAGGTGCTTTACGCCGATTGCGGCTACGAGATCATGGGCATGTGAGGGGAGTTCACAATTGGCTGTTGTCAATAAGGCGGGTGCGGCCCACGAAAACCGCCAGGGCCATCTGGGTTCGCGGCACGACGGTCCGGACCGGCTCCAGCGTTTCGGAGTCGAAAAATGCCACATAGTCCAGGCGCGCCTCGGGCTGGGCGGCGACCATGCGGCGGATCTCCCTTTGCAAGCGGGTGGCGGAGACCGGGTGGCGCGCCGCCGCCTTTTTGGCGTGTTGGATGGCGCGCCAGAGCACGGCGGCCTGTTTTCGCTGGTTGGGGGCGAGGTATTTGTTGCGCGAACTCATGGCCAGGCCGTCGGCTTCGCGCAAGGTGGGCGCGACCACGATTTTGACCGGGAAATTCAAGTCCCGCGCCATGCGGCGCACCACGGCGCCTTGCTGAAAGTCCTTTGCCCCAAAGACCGCCGCGGTGGGTAAAACAATGTTAAACAACTTGGCCACAATGGTGGTCACCCCGCGAAAATGGCCCGGGCGCGACCGCCCCTCCATTCCCGCCGAAAGCTTCTCCTCCTGCGTGAACGCGCTGAAATCCGGCGGGTACATGGCCGCGTCGTCCGGCGCGAAAAAAACATCCACTCCCGCGCCGCGGCAAAGGCGCTGGTCGCGCGCCCGGTCCCGCGGATAGCTGGAAAAATCCTCCTTCGGCCCGAATTGGGTGGGATTGACATAGACGCTCACCACCACGCGTCCCCGCGGACCGGCCAGGCGGCGGGCGCGCTCCATCAGGCTGGCATGGCCGCGATGCAAATAGCCCATGGTGGGCACGAAGACCACGCGGTTGCCGGCGCGCTGCCATTGCCGGCCCAGGCGCTGCATGGCGTTGATATTGGTGATGATCCGCACCCGGCCAACCTTGGGCAAAACCGCCCCGCCGGCAAACATTTTTTTAAACCTTGAAGCGGATATTCGCCGTGGCGGCGACCATTTCGTGGGCGCAGGGCTGGTTGGTGGGGGCGTCGGGCTGGAGGTCGTTGGGGAGGATGAGTTGATGGGCCAGCAGATAGGCCTCGACCTCGTCGCCGCTGATGTCGGGCAGCATTTGGCCGTTGACTTCCACGCAGGGGCTGAGCATTTGGCCGGATTTTTCGATCATTTCCTGGCGCTGCGCGGGGTCGTTGATGATGTCGCGGTCCTCGAAGGGCAGGTCGTATTTGCGCAGGACGGCGCGCACTCCCTGGCTCCAGCCGCAACTGGGTTTCAAATAAGCGATGATCTTGGGCTTTTCCATAAGTTCTTCTTCAAATCAGTTTAACGTCGCCTTCAATCTGCCACAGATGGGCCGATTGGCAACTTGGTTTGTTCAAACGAGCGCGTTGGGTTGGCCAAATGGCAGCGGGTGCTTACACCTGCCATCCCTGGCGATAAGTTGGCTTGATGAAAGCGTCGGCTTCCGGCGCGTTGAGGCATTTGAGATTGACGGAGTCCCATTCGATGGTTTTGCCCAGGCGTAGCGCCAGATTGCCCAGCAGGGCCATCTCGGCGAAAGGGGCGGAAACGTCAAAATTCGAACACGCCGGCGGGCCGCCTTTGCAGGCGCGGATAAAATCCTTGTGATGCCCCTGCATTCCCCCCGGCACGCGCGGGATGGTCGGATCGGGCCGCTTGTATTCGACCATCAGCGACTCCGGCAGCAAATGGGGTTTGTCGCCGTATTCGCCGGCGACGATCTTGCCCTTGTCGCCGATATAGAGGGCGCCGTTGATGTCCATCTGCTGGGCCTCCATTTCCGCGGGTTTGTCCGGCTTGGCCCCGCCGTCATACCAGGTCAGGCTGCACGGGGGCATTTCGGCACGGGCCGGGAATTGAAAGCGGATGACCGAGGCCCAGGGCGGCATATCCTCCGTGATTTTGGAGGACTTGACCAACTCCACCTTGGCGGGCGCCCCGAGTTTCAAGGCCCAAAAGGGGCCGTCCATGATATGGCAGGCCATGTCGCCAATGGCTCCGCATCCAAAATCCCACCAGCCGCGCCAGACATGGGGGAGATAGACGGGGACATTTCTGTCCTCCGGCCAGCCAGCCAGGAAGGGAAGCTTCTGGGCCGGCCCAAGCCACAAGTCCCAATCCAGGGTGGGGGGAACGGGATCGGAGCCGGAGGGTCGGGTGCAGCCCTGCACCCAGCCCGGACCGCCGTCAATGTGAATAGGCCGGTCAGTCCAGCAATGGACCTCGCGCACCGGGCCAATGGCCCCGGCCCAAATCATTTCGCAAAGCTCGCGGTTGCCATCGCCCGAATGCCCCTGGTTGCCCATCTGGGTCATCACCCCGTATTTGCGGGCGGCGAGCATCACCTGGCGGGCTTCCCAGACGGTGTGCGTGAGCGGTTTTTCGCAATAGACGTGTTTGCCCAGGGCCATGGCCATCATCGTGGCCGGGGCGTGTTGGTGGTCCGGGATGGCCACACTGACCGCGTCCATAGTCTTCTCCTTTTCCAGCATCACCCGGTAATCAGAGTAGCGGCGCGCGCGGGGAAAGTATCCCGCCATGATGTTCAAGTTGTTCAAGTCCACGTCGCACAGCGCCACGATATTCTCGTTGGCGGCCGCCTTGGCGATGTCTATATCCGCCATGCCGAATACGTCCGCCTCCGCCCGCCAGTGTCCCCCCACTCCCACGCACCCGATGTCGAGCTTTTCATTGGCGGATTTCAACTTGGGCGCCGCGGAGGCGGGCGTCAGCCGGGTGAGCAGCGCGCCGGCCGCCAGCGCGGTGGAATAAACAAAGTGGCGCCGGTTGACGCGCAAAGTGGCGACCGCCGTTCGCACGGGCGCAAATGGAGAATTGGGCTTGGACATACCGCTCCCTGTTTACACCCATTCCGGCAACGCGGCAAGCCCGCAAAATTGAAATCTCACTCTTTCAACGCCGCTGCCGTTTTGCCCGCCCAGTCCGCCAACTCCTGGCGCTGCGCGGGCGTCAGGCGCGACGCCGGGTGCATCCATGTATAACTCCGCAGCGGCATCCTGCCCGTCTGCACCTGGCGGAGGATGCGGCTGAAGCTTTTGCGCGCGGCCTGGGGGTCATCATTCGGCCAGTCGGAGAAATTCATCGCCTCGCGCGCGTCGTTGACATGGCCGGCCAGAAACCAGGAAACCGGCGCGACATGGCCGTACCAGGGCCATTTGGTCTCGTAGGAATGGCAGTCATAACAGGCGCCGCGGAGCAGCGCGGCAATGGCCGCCGGGGGCGCGTTGCTGGCCATCAAATCATCTCCGGGCGCGACTGCTGGATTGGTCAGCGGAGGATTGAGAAACTGCAATCCCGCCGCCGCGGCCAGGCCGGCGGCGAAAATCCATTTCACTGGCTTCTTCATGCAATGAAACCCCAATGTAATCTCCAGTGCGGGGCGCGGCAAGGATGGCCGTAGCCCGGAGTCAGGCCCAATAGTTGTCACTCATGCGACGATTGGCGGCCGGAGGACACAGCCCTAAAGGGACTCCTCACAGGTTCCAGGGCGAGGCCGGGGTTCCGGCGCTGGAGGCTTTGGGCCGCTGGTTGAACGGGGCGGCCTTGCCCGAATGCACGTCCAGCAGGCGCGCGTGGGTGGCCTTGGCGCCCTCCACCAGTTCCGGGTACGGACGATCCATCGCATCCACAAAACCGATGTTGTAATTCTCGCCGTCCATGCGGCCCAGGACCGGCTCATCGCCCCACGCGAACCAGTGGGCGCCGAGAAATCCCGGCAGCGCCGCCGCCTGTTCCACGTAGTAACGGTAGCCTTTGGCGCGCTCCACCTGGTTCATCGTCTGCACCAATCCGGCCCCCAAACCATCGGCGGGCACCCCGAAATGAAATTCGCCAATCAGCACCGGCCGGCCGCTGACGCGGTAAGCGCGCGCCACTTGTTTGGTCGGCTCGTATTCATAGACGTTGATGCTGCAGACGTCGAAGATGCGGCCCGCCCGCAACATGCCGTCGGGAACCTCCCCGCCAAAGCGGGTGCCGAGGATGAGGTGATTGGGGTCCTGCCGACGAATGGCGCCGCAGACAATCTCAAGCTGTTTCTCGAAGGCGGTGAAGACAAAATTGGTGCGGCGTTCGGGAGTGTCGCCCGCCTTGAGGTATTCCTTGAGCTGGAGTTGAGTGGCCGTTTGGGGGCCTTTGAGGATCATGTCCACCACTTCGGTCTCGCGGTCGGCCCACGGAGGCTCGTTGCCGATGAAATAGCCGATGACCAAGGGGTCGTTCTTCCTCGGCGCGCACGTGCGGACTGCCGTTTGCTCCGCGGCGCCGGCGAATTCCTCGGAATAGACATCCGGCAGGCCGAGGAAAGTGTTCGATCCCCGGGGCGCGGAGGCCATGATGATGTAAGGCCTGTTCATTCCCTGGCCGCCGGTGTTGAATCCCCAGGCGTCCATGCGTCGGGCCAGGAGATTGGGTTGCGCGTTGGCGCCACCCCCCCGACCGCCGCCGCCACCGCGGCCGCCGATGCCATTGACACTGGTGGACAGGAACCAGTGGCCGTCCGGGTCCACGAACCACCATTTGCCGTCAACTTGCTCCACGTGGAAGAAGCCGGTCGCCCGGGCGTGGGTGTCTTTGTAGCCGCCATATTGGTCGTAGCCGAAATTGCCCGGCTGCAGCGCCATGCTTTCGTCGGCCCTTTCCTTGTCCAATTGCGCGCGGTTTTTGATCTTGCGCGGCCAATCCGCATAGGCCCATTGCTTGAATTCATCCAGCACGTTGGTTGTGTCCAGAAACTTCGAGCCTTCGTCCTCCTTGGTCAGCCGGATGGAACGAAATTCGACGGTCGGGTGGTTGATCGGGTAATCCATCACGAAAGAGAGGGACTGCACCGCGGTCAGATCGCCGAAAGGCCCCCACACCGACATCCAGAAGGAATCGGTGCGGCGGTTGATGGTGGAGGCCAGATCGAAACCGGACTGGTCGCGGCCCTTGAGGTAGCGCAACGGCACGGAAGCGCACAGCCAGACGTTCTGGCCGAAGGGCTGGAGCATGATGCGCCGCGCGCCGTTGGCCGTGTGAACCCAGAGCGAAAACCGCTGCGGGCTGCTGGTGCGCATCTCCAGCACCAGATAATTGTAAGGCGACCAATCGGACGGCAGCTCGGGGCTTGAGTCTTTCAAAGCCCATTTCTTGTCTGACTTGACACCATCGAACACCAGGCGCCGGACCGCGCCGTCAGCCGGCTTGGTGGCGCAGCCCGAGTAAGCCAGCAGACCAGCCAGAAGCGCGCCGGTGGCGGCGAGCGAGAATCGAAGGGAGTTTTTCATGTCAAAGTAGAACTACGCCGTGCGGGGCGGATCAAGGATAAACTCTGAATGCGACTTAAAAAAAACGGAGAAATCGGACGTTTTTGGCCACGCTGATTTAATGGAACTTTTTCACAAGTTGTTCAACATAAATTACTTGCGAATGTTTTTTGGTTTGCGCTCTTTTGGTTTGGCCACGAACCGGCGCCTTATTGCGTTTTGCCGGGCGTGGCGAACCCGCGTGAGGCATCGTCCAGCACCAGCACCCAATCGTTCCCATCTCCGCCGGCTGGCGGGGTGAACTCGTGCGATCCCTGGCGCGGCATATCGCCAATCGAGGAGGCGTGGCCGGTTCGCGGGTCGTACCACCAGCACCGCAGCGTCTGGCCGGAGAGTTTGGTCAGATCCACCGTGAAAGGCTTGCCGGTGGGGGTGAAGACGAACGCGTAGCTGCCGTCGCCGCCGCGGGTCGCCTCGAGGCGCTCGGTGGCGAGATTGGTCACCGTGCCGACGATCAACGACTGGTCCGGAACGCGGATGAGCATGGGCCGCGACTCGATGAGATGGCGCAAGAATTGCATCTGGCCGGAGCCGGGGAGCTTGAGCGACTCATGCCAGTCCAGGCCCGACCCCCAGCGGGCCACGATGCCGCCTCTGGCGGAGGACCAGAATTCATACACCTCGCCGTTGCCGTAGGTGTGGCCGGCGGCGCCGGCGAAAACGGCCAGGTAGGCGGAGCGGCGGACGTCGTTGGCGCCGATGCGCACGGCGTCGGGGCTGTTAGTCCTCAGACCGTCGGTGATGTTCTCGTAGCCCGGCTCGATGTCCAGCGTTGGCTTGACGGGTGTCTTGGCATAATCGTCTCCCACCAGCCGGAAATTGGTCGTGCGGATGCGATGCCCGGACTGGATTGAATTGAAGGCAAGCCAGGGACGCTCCGCGAACCAGAAGGAGGAACTCTGCTGCCCGGTGGGATGATAGCTGATCAGAATCTTCTCCACGCCGGCCGCCTTGGCGCCCTCCAGCAGGCCCTCGGCTTCCAGGTCGGTCACATGCTGCATATTTGTGTTCA
The DNA here is from genome assembly GCA_049522055.1 of Verrucomicrobiota bacterium. Taxonomy (GTDB): domain Bacteria; phylum Verrucomicrobiota; class Verrucomicrobiia; order Limisphaerales; family Palsa-1400; genus JBEKOF01. The sequence continues at coordinate 14,296 of JBEKOF010000088.1, forward strand.
CCGCGGTCGCGTCACCGCCCAGGATGAAGAATACGTTCCGGCTGGCGTAGCGCCGGGCCAGGAACTTGCAGTAAGCTTTCATCTTTGCCGGGGTATCGTCGCCGAAGAGAAAACTGCCGGGGTTTTTGTGCCAGAAGGGCAGCATGGCCATGTACATGCCGCGGGCTTCCACCTTGTCGAGCACGGCGTCCACGTTCTTAAAGTAGGCCTCATTAATCTGGCCCACATCGCGGTTGACAAAGGGAAGCTGGCCGTCGCAATTGGTGCGGCCGTTGTAATCCCAGAGCGCGATCACGCCCTGGATGACGGTGAATCCCTTGGCGGCGCGATCGTTGAGGTAGAGGTCCACGTCCTCCGGCTTGGGGTGGTTGAAGATGCTCCAGGCGGTGTCGCCGAGCCAAAAGAACGGCGTGCCGTCGGCTTTGACGAAATAGCGCCCGTTCTCCGAGATTCTGATAGGTGGCGGCGGCTGGGCCGCGAAGCTCGCGCCCGCCGCGCCCAGCACCATCGTGCCGAGCAGGAATGCAAAATACTTTTGGGATTTCATGGTGGGGTCGGAACATACACCGGCAGCCCGCCAGGAACAAGCGTCATGTTTAGCGGATGATCTTCAGGATTTGAACCTGCCTCCACGTCCTGATAATCAAGGAGTTGCAGCGGGAGACCGGAATCAGGGTCTCGCAGTAGCTCGCCCCTCCCGTCGGCGACCAACGAGGGTGGGCAGTGAAAAGAGATCGCCGCCGAATCCGCCTCGGCGATCTAACGCAAAGCGCGGAGCAGACGTTTCGGGTGAACCACATGAACCGGCGAAAGGTCGGCCTCGTTGAACGCCAGCAGCAAGGCATCGTCATCTATGTCCAACAGGTGCCGGTCGGAAGTCACCAACAGGGGAATTTGCTCCGTCGAGGTTTCGGCCAGAATCAGTCCGTCGTTGAACTCGTCCTCGGGTATTAGGCGTTGCCGGAACAACCCGCGCACAAATTGCTCACAAACCGCCTCTGCTGCGGCATCCAAATCAAAAGGCAGGATGCCCCATTGCTTCAAGCGGGTCAGTGCCGTTCTCGCCAATTCCCGTTCAGCTTGGCTGGCACCGTGGGTGAAAATCATGTGTAATTCGTGCGCAACCGTGGGCGGCAAGGCCAATCCGTACCCTTTCCGGTGGAAAGCCCCCAATAAATCGTGGGCGAAATCTTCCTCTCCGGCGAGATCGAAGAGGAAGTTAGCGTCGAGGGAGAGCCGCTTCTTTTGCGCCGCCATAAATCATTGCCATCGCGCGGTTGAAATGCTCCCGCCGCTGTTCTGCCGTCAGCTTGCTGGCCAGTTTGCGGGCTTTGGAGGCCAGACGGCTCCCGGCGGTCGTTTCCGGATAGTCGAGTTTCTTGGGCGCGGCGCGTTGCGGCTGTTTCATAACCGCGTCAATCTGGGGTTTCCTGGGGATGTTGTCAATAGCGGGGAAGCAATCCTCGCCATCATCGCGATGCTTCATCTCCGGACCGCGGATCGGGCCGTCCTGATTGCTTCTGACCCCTCAACCAGCCTCGACTTGCCAGAGCTGACAGCGGCGCGGCGCTCCCGGACATCATCCAAATGGGCGCGTTCCACCTTCGGGTCTGCTTCACCTGCCAGACTGGCCAGGAGCTTTTCCACCAGCAACGCACGTCCGCTTGTCGGCAGATTCATCGCTTCTTGCGCGACCATTTCAACTGAAAGAGCCATGTTGAAAGGATACAGTACGGGACATCGTTTGCAAGCCTGCTCTTTGTTCAATTTTGATGAGGCCGCAGGATAGAAGGTAAAATGCTTGCGGCGAAAAGGCGCAGAAGGCGCAACGCGGCAAGCCGCAACCGAAAAGACTGACTGAACCACGGATTTCGCGGATGGCACGGATAAAAGACCTTTCAACGCAAAGTCGCCAAGGCGCAAAGCCGCAACCAAAGGGATGAGTCTGAATTGAGACTCCAGAACTCCTGACATAGGGGTCAATCAAAATGTCCGCTTTTTGCGTCAAGATGCCTCCCGAATGGAGTGGTGCAGGCGCAATTGGGAACCTGGAAAGACGGTTTTCGTTTGGTTG
>JBEKOF010000089.1:0-16321 GCA_049522055.1 Verrucomicrobiota bacterium
AGGCACGGACCCCCGCCGACTTAATTGCCGCCATCGGCCGGGCTCTGGCCAGCGTCACGCCCCAAGACGCCTTGGGCTGGTTTGTCTCATGCAGCTACAGTTTTTGTTGAAACGCTCTAAAATATGGGGCAGAGGGGGGAATTAAGAACAACGCAAAGGGCCAAGGCGCAAAGGCGCAAAGAAGGGCGCGGAGGGGACGGTTTCGGGGAGGGGGAGGGGATTTTTGACAGGATGAACGGGATGAACAGGATAGGTTGAGGGGATTTGGCGTTAGCGCTCTTCGGCGGCGGCGCGGCGGGTGGCGAGGATTTTCTCGGTCGGGATGTAGTTGGCGGCAAATTGACGGCGGTATTCGGAGAAGGTGCCGGCGGCCAGATGGGCGCGGATTTCGGCCATGACATCGAGGTAAAAATGGGAGTTGTGAACGCTGAGCATGCGCAAGCCTAGGATTTCATTGACGTTGAGGAGATGGCGCAGATAGGCGCGGGTGAAATGGCGGCAGGCAAAACAGCGGCAGCCGGATTCAATCGGCCCGAAATCGGCCTTGCAGGTGCCGGCTTTGATGCTGATGGTCCCGCCGCGGGTGAAGGCGGTGCCGTTGCGGGCGACGCGGGTGGGGAGGACGCAGTCAAACATATCCACGCCGCGCGCGACCAGCTCGACGAGTTGGGCCGGGGTGCCCAGGCCCATGGCGTAGCGCGGACGGGCGGGAGGCAGAAAAGGCTCGGTCAGTTCAATCGCTTTCATCATTTCAGGTTCCGGCTCGCCGACGCTGACTCCGCCAATGGCGTAGCCGTCAAAGTCCATCGCCACGAGGGCGCGGGCGCAATGTTCGCGCAAGGCGGCGTTGCCCCCGCCTTGGACGATGCCGAAAAGGGCCTGGCCCGGCAGAGGCGGCTGGTCGCGGCAGACGCCAGCCCAGCGGATGGTGCGCGTGACGGCGTCCTGGGCGGCTTTGGGGGGGCAATCGTGGGGCGGACATTCGTCGAAGGCCATGGCGATGTCGGAGCCGAGGAGTTGTTGAATTTGCATGGCCTCTTTGGGTCCGAGAAAGAGGGGAGAGCCGTCCAGGTGGGAGCGGAACTGGACGCCGTGGTCGGTGATTTTGCGGGTTTTGGCGAGGCTGAAAACCTGGAAGCCGCCACTGTCGGTCAAGATGGGGCCGGGCCAGTTGATGAATTGATGAAGGCCGTCGGCGGCGCGGAGAATATCCAGTCCGGGGCGGATGCTCAGATGATAGGTGTTGCCGAGAATGATTTGGGCGCCCATCTCGCGCAATTCGCGCGGGTCGAGGGCCTTGACGCTGCCCTGGGTGCCGACGGGCATGAAGACGGGGGTCTGGATGACGCCGCGGAGGGTGGTGAGGCGGCCCAGGCGCGCCTTGGAATGGGGGTCGGTGAGGAGCAGATCGAACATCTGAACCGTATTGAGCCGGGAAAGATGGAGAAATGCGAGTGGAAAGAGGGGGGTGTCCTAATTTGAGAAAAAGCGAAGGCCAGGAATATCTTTTAGGGAACACACGCGCCCTTGCGTGTCGTCAGCGCCGCTCTCGTCGCTGACATCCGGGGATGGGTTCAGCGGGGGCGCTGAACCCGGCACGCGAGGGCGCGTGCGCTCCCCTGAAAGTCGGTAATGATTGGGGAGAAGTTTTGGGCGGTGGCGCTGGGGAGGGCGTGTCGGGTAAGGGGGTGACGTTGCCGCCACTCCCTCCCCTTGGAACCGGACATGAAAGTTTCCCTTCATCCGGCTCGAGCCGTTCCAAAGCCCCGTATGCACGGAGCCAGTATTCACAACGGAGTGATTCCCGCAGCCCGGCGCGTGATCCCAAATATTCTCCAGAACTCCCCCTCCGAGAAGTATTGAGACCATCGTGGGTCGAACGGATTGGCGTCGGATCGGATTTTGATGTGACGCCGGAGGCGGGTGTTTCTGGCGCAGGCCAGTTTCAACCACACCGGCTCCCCATCGGTTGTCCGTCCGTTCGTGGGCGCCGCAAACGTCCATGCGGATTTTCCCATGTGGTGGAAGTAACGCTTCCGAACCCATCTACAGAATATCCCAGGATGTCTGCGTTTGGCCCATTGCCATAACCGTCGCCATATCTCAAAGTCGGCCCGCCCGAACGCCTGGCTCGCCACGATATGCCGATGGTAGTTGGCCCAGCCACGAATGACCGGGTTCAACAGACCAATCAGGTTTACTTGACTTGCCGATTTGTTCGCCCGGATGGTTCCCCGGACTTTATCCAAGAACGCTTTCACGTTCTTCTTGGATGGCTTGATTAACATCTTGCCATCGTATTTGCGGATGTTCTGTCCGAGGAAGTCGAAGCCTGTCTCGATATGGGTGATGCAGGTCTTTTCGGGCGAGAGCACCAGCCCGCGCTCCTTCAAGAACTGCTCCACCAGTGGCCGCACTTCCATTTCCAGCAACTCCTTGGAGCCGCCGGTGATGATGAAGTCGTCCGCATATCGCACCATATTGACCTTGAGCCTGGCCCGCTTGCCGTCAACCTTTCTCATTTTGGAGAAGTGTTGCGTCAGCATGGCTTCCATTCCGTCCAAGGTCAGATTTGCCAACGTCGGCGAGATGATGCCACCTTGCGGTGTCCCCGCTTCCGTTGGATACAGAGTTCGCTTGTCCATGTAGCCGCTTTTCAACCATTTCTGGAGTATCCTTTTGTCCATGCGGATGTTCTGGAGCATCCAGTCGTGGCTGATGTGATCGAAACATCCTTTGATGTCGCCTTCCAAAACCCATTCCGCATCGCTCTTTCCCGACAGCGCATTAAAGCACTGTTCGATGGCGTCTGCGGTGGAGCGTTTTGGCCGGAATCCGTAGGAATTGGGGGCCGCCGTGGTTTCGGCGACGGGTTCCAAGGCCAGCAGGTATAACGCCTGCATGGCGCGGTCTTTCATCGTCGGAATACCCAAGGGCCTCTGTTTTCCGTTGGCTTTCGGAATATAAACCCGCCGCAATGGCTGAGGTCTATATCCTCGGCACGTCAGGGTTTCAATCGCTTTGAGTTTTGCCTTCGGAGTTTTCCAGATGATCCGGTCCACTCCGGGTGTTCTTTTCCCTTGATTCTCCGTCACTCGTTTTACGGCCAAGGCTTTGCCGCTAAACGAGTGGGTCAGCAGCCATTGCAAGGTTTTCACCTTGCCCCAGCGGCCTTCCTGTGTTGCTTTTACGATGCGTGCTTGCAGCCTCCTGACCTGACGTTGATGCCGGGGCCAGTCGAGCTGATCCCAGGTCAACTTCTTGCCGGAGGATGCACACATGGATGATTCCACGTTCATTTGCGATTTCCTCCTATGAAGGTTCTGCCAGTTTTCTCGTAACGAACGACCTGCTGGAAGTCTGCCCGCTTGCGCGGTGAAGTGAGCTTCTCACTCCTATCCGCTCCGTTACAGAGCGGCGTTTGCTTTTTCCAGCTTCCTCTGCCCGCCATTGCGACAGCGGCCCTTGCGGGAACGCCTGCCTCATTGAGGCGCAATGCCGGGTTTACAATGTTTGGTTGCGATGACACGAATGAGTTATCCCCTGCCTATACCCCGGCAGTCTGTCTTGTCCGTGTGTCCCATCACTTGGCTGGGAGCACCTGACTGCGTACCGTTTTGGTCGGAGCCTGTCAGCGTCTTTGGCTCGTTCAAATGACGGTGCCTATGGCAGTTCACTTTTGTTGGGCGTTTCATCCAGCCTGTCTCCCCGACCAGCTTGACGCTCGTAGTCGAGGAAGCCTCCTCACGGAGATTTCCCCGTCGCGGACGACGCGGAGATTTGGTCTCGGCAGCTTCCGACCCGACCGTTACCAGTCGCGCCGGTGCCGATAGGCTACTGCGGACGGAACCGCAGGTTCGTCTGACGAATTGGTGTTCGTTCGGAACAATCATCATAACCACTTCATTTCGCACCAAGGGGTTTTTGCCGGCGGGGGGTCCATCTCGTAGCCGCGGGGGATTTTGATGCCGGCCTGGTCGAATTGCTTTTTTGCGCTTTCGAGAATATCGCATTTGAGGTCGGGCGCCAGGAGGGGATTGGGCGACCAGGCGGTGAGGGTCAGCGTGACTCCCGCGCTGGATATGTTTGAAATGCGACAGGAAGGTGTGCCGACGGCCTGGGGATTTTTTTGGGCGATATCGAGAAGGATTTGGCGGGCTTGGTCGGCATCGGAATCGTGTTGGAGAGTGAGGGCCAGAACGCAGGCGGCGCGCTGGCCGGAGAGGGAGAGGTTGACGCAGGTTTGGCTGGCCATGATGCTGTTGGGAATGACCAGACGGCGCTCATCGGGCGCGCGGAGGATGGTGTAGCCGAGATTGACGCTTTCGATGACGCCGGTTTCCAGGCCGCTGGGGGCGGCGACTTGGAGGAGATCGCCGATGCGGAAGGGCCGATAGAGGACGAGGGAAAGGCCGGCGATGAGGTTGCCGAGGGTGTTTTGGGCGGCCATGCCGACGACGACGGAGATGACGCCGACGCTGGCGAGCCAGACGGTGGCCATTTTTTGCAGGGCGGGAATGTAATGGGCGTAGGAAACGAAGGCAAAAACCCAAACCCCGACCCGGGCCAATTGGCCCAGGAAGGAGACGGCGGTCTGGTCAATGGACTCCCCGCGCTTGTTGAGGACCCGGTGGACGGCCAAGCGAAGGGCGCGGCCCACCAGCCAGGCCAAAACTCCGGCGACGACTGCGGCAAAGACGACGCCTGGCAAGGTGTTGGGGTCGCGGAATTTGGCCAAGTTGGGGACGAGATTGGCGTAGGAAATGAACGCCACAAACCAAATGCCCACACGCGCCAGTTGGACCAGGAAGAGGACGCCGGCCTTATCGGTGGTTTCGCCATGTTTTTCGAGGAAGCGGCGGACGGTCAGGCGAAGGGCTTCGCCCACCAGCCAGGCCATGAATCCGATGACGATGGCTAATAAGGCGGCGCCCGCCCAGGTTCCGGGATCGAGCAAATCACCAACGATGAGCCAAAAGTTTTTTTCCATATTGAGTCAACAAGAGGTTGGCCGGAGCGCGCACAATTATCCACGGCCCAAGGCGGCGAGGAGTTTTTCGAGGATGTTGCCAAAGCCGCCGTTGCTAAAGACGCAAATGACGTCGCCCCCGCGGGCTTCCTTTTTGAGATGGGAGACGATGGCATCGGCATCGGGGAGGTAGGCGGCGGATTTGCCGGCGTTTTTGAGGTCTTGCATGAGCTGGAGGGGGTCGAGCCTTTCTTCGGGCTTGAGCAATTCCAGGCGGGCGATCTGGGCGAGGACCACGGCGTCGGCGTCGGCGAAGGATTCGGCGAGTTGTTTTTGGAAGACGTTGCGGCGGGTGGTGTTGCTGCGGGGTTCGAAGACGGCCCAGATGCGCTGGGAGGCATAGCGCAGGCGGAGGGCGCGCAGGGTTTCGCGCAGGGCCGTGGGGTGATGGCCGAAATCGTCCACGACGGTGATGCCGCCGGGGACGCCGCGGACTTCCATGCGGCGGCGCACGCCCTTGAAGGAGTCGAAGGCGGCCTGGATTTGTTTGTTGGACAGGCCGCAATGCTTGGCAGCGGCGACCACGGCCAGGGCGTTGCGGACGTTGAATTCGCCGACCATGTTGAGATGGAATTTGAAGCTGGGGATTTCAAATTCGGCGGCGGTGGGGCCGTAGCGGAGATTGAAGGCCTGGACGCTGTTGTCCTCGCGCAAGCCGAAGCGTTTGACGGGGCAATGGGTCAGGTCGAGCAAGGGGGCGAGGTTGGGGTCGTCGCCGTTGGCGAGGAGCTGGCCGTTGCGGGGGATCAGGGCGAAGAGGCGGCGGAAGGAGGTCTGGATGGCGGCGAGGTTATCAAAGATGTCGGCATGATCGAACTCGAGGTTGTTGACGATGACGACTTCGGGGAGGTAATGGAGGAATTTGCTGCGCTTGTCAAAAAAGGCGGAGTCGTATTCGTCGCCTTCGATGATAAACCAGGGGCTGGAGGAGAAGCGGGCGCCCTGGCCGAAATTGACGGGGATGCCGCCGATGAGGAATCCGGGCTGCAAGGCGTTGTGCTCGAAAACCCAGGCCAGCAGGGAGGTGGTGGTGGTTTTGCCGTGGGTGCCGGTGACGACGATGGAGCGTTTGCCGCGGAGGAAGAATTCCTTGAGCAGTTCGGGCAGGGAGCAATAACGCAACTTGTGATCGAGCACCGCCTCGACCTCGGCGTTGCCGCGGGAGAGGGCGTTGCCGATGACGACCAAATCCGGTTTGCGGGCGAGATTGGATTCGGCGTAGCCGGGCATGACTTCGATTTGCCTGGCGGCCAGGAAGGCGGACATGGGCGGATAGATGTTGTAATCGGAGCCGGTGACGGCGAAGCCCTGGTCGCGCATGGCTGCCGCCACCGAAGCCATGGCGGCGCCGCCGATGCCGGCGAAATGGACCGATTTAATATCAGCGAACATCCTGCCTGAATAATGACGAAATCAACCGCACATGAAAGCAGGAAATTGATCAAGGGCTTTACCTGCAGCTTGAGCGAGGGCCTGAATTAATTTGGGAAGAGCCATTGTTGATAGCCTGGCGTGGCACAATCGTTCTTGAGTCTCAAACGCCGCGGCGGTTTTGTGGGTGGAGGGTCCCGGTGAGTTATTTGGAGGCGCAACCGAGGACGAAGTTGGTGTCTTGGCTGCAACGTCACTGCCCGTAGGAACGCTGCGCCTACGCGCCCACTTTTTCAATCAAACCGACGAGGGCTGAACCCGAAATGGAGGGAGTTTCAGACAACCGGGTGAGCTTCAAATTGTATTTGGCAAGGATTTGAGCAACCCGTTCTTCGCTCAAGCCTGTTTGCCGGGCGATGGCGCTGACGGTGCGCCACGTATATTCCGGCCCATCAAGGGCCAGGAACACCTTGATTTCATCCGGCTCTTTCACAGTTTGTTGCCAGTTCATATTGTTAGTTTGCACGTTTTTCGGCTTTTTGCAAGCATTCCTTCTTTACGTTCGCATAAATTAAGTCTTCGACTTGGTCCCGCAACGCGGATTCTTCAAGTTGCGGGTTGGAATGTTCTTCTTTGCCATAAAGCAGGTTCTTTGGACTCCAAATCACTAATCCTGTGACGACGAGGAAGACCAGCAGAAAGAGGCCGATGACCACAAAAAAGCCGATCCAAACGGGCTCCTCCGTTAACTTTGATGCGGTGAGCACCAGTCCGAGCGTTGCCTCGACAATTAACAATGAAAGGACGTAAAATCCCAAAGGGGTGGTGATGGCGCGAATAATTGCCCCGCGGACACCTCCGGATTTGGAATTTTTAGTTGGCGGCATGGTGTCTCTATTACCTCTTCAATTTGCGTTCCAAAATCGCTCCCACCAGGCCGGGGTTGGCTTTGCCCTTGCTGAGTTTCATCACCTGGCCTTTGAGGAAATTGAGGGCGGCCAACTTGCCGGATTTGAAATCAGCCGCCGGCCCCGGATTGGCGGCAATGGCCTGGTCGCAAAAGGCCTCGATGGCGCCGGTGTCGCTGACCTGGGCCAGCCCTTTTGTGTCAACAATTTGGCCCGGCGATTCGCCGTCGGCGAACATTTCGGCGAAGACCTGCTGGGCGATGGAGCTGCTGATCTTTTTGCTCTCCACCAGGGCCATCAGTTCGAGCAGGTGGGCGGGTTGGAATTTCAAATCGGCCAGGGTGGTTTGGGTTTCGGCCAGGCGGGCGCGGAGATTGTTGATGACCCAGTTGGCCAGGGCTTTGGGGTTGTTGGTCTGGCGGGCCAGGGACTGGAAATAATCTGCCAACGGCGGGTCGGACACAAAGGTCTGGGCGTCGGAGGGGGGCAATTGGAAATCGCGCATGAGGCGTTGCTTTTTGGCCAGGGGCAGCTCGACGACGCGGCGGGCGACGAGTTCGAGCCATGGGGGGGAAGGCGCGAAGGGCATGAGGTCGGGATCGGGGAAGTAGCGGTAGTCGTGGGCCATTTCCTTGCTGCGCATGGTTTCGGTGACCCCGGCGGCATCGTCCCAGCGGCGGGTTTCCTGGGAGAGGCGGCCGCCTTTGTCGAGGACATCCATTTGGCGGGGGATTTCAAATTCGAGGGCACGGCGGACCCCGCTGAAACTGTTCATGTTTTTGATTTCGATCTTGCGGCCCAGTTCGGTGGCGCCGCGGGGGCGGACGCTGACGTTGACATCGCAACGGACCATGCCTTTCTCCATGTCGGCGTCGCTCACGCCGCCGTAAATAAGAATTTCCTTGAGGGCGTTGAGGTAATCGTAGGCCATTGCGGCGCTGGTGAGGTCTGGCTCGGAGACGATTTCCAGGAGGGGCACGCCGGCGCGGTTGAAATCCACGGCGCTGTGGCGGTCGAAGTGGAGGTTTTTTCCGACATCCTCCTCCAGGTGTGCGCGGGTGATGCGGACGCGGGAAAGGCCGCCGGCGAACTCGAAGTCCAGCCAGCCGTTGCGGGCGGAGGGTTTGTCGTACTGGGTGATTTGGTAGTTCTTCGGCATGTCGGGATAGAAATAATTCTTGCGGTCGAATTTGGCGAATGGGGGGATTTCGCAATGGAGGAGAAGGCCGGTGAGAACGGTCAATTGGAGAGCTTCCTCGTTGGCGACGGGGAGCACCCCGGGCAGGCCGAGGCAGACGGGGCAGACGTTGGAATTGGGGGGCGCGCCGAATTGATTGGCGCAGCCGCACCACATTTTCGATTTGGTTTTGAGCTGGACGTGAGTTTCCAGGCCGATGACAGCTTCGTAATCCATTTATTTCGGGTTATTTGAGAGGAGGATGGAAATTCATAAACTTGGCGGAGGTTTTTCTTTGTGCCAGTTGGCGCTTTGCTCGTAGGCGTGGGCGAGTTTCAAAATGGTTTCTTCGCCGAAAGGTTTGCCCAAAAGTTGCAGGCCAATCGGCAGTTTGGGATTCTCCGTGAAGCCGCAAGGAACGCTCACTCCGCAGATGCCGGTCAGGTTGCAGGAGATGGTGAAAATGTCGGAGAGATACATTTGCAGCGGGTCGCCCGACTTTTCGCCAACCCGGAAAGCGGCCGTCGGGGTCGTCGGGGTGGCGATGGCGTCCACGTGCGCAAAGGCTTCGAGAAAATCGCGGCGGATAAGGGTGCGGACTTTTTGGGCGCGCAAATAGTAGGCGTCATAATAGCCGCTGCTGAGCACATAGGTACCGAGGATGACGCGGCGCTTGACTTCCGGGCCGAAACCCGCGCCGCGGGTCTTGCTGTAAAGCTCAATGGGGTCGGCGCCCTCCACGCGCGCGCCGTAACGGATGCCGTCGAAGCGGGCGAGGTTGGCGCTGGCTTCGGCGGTGGCGATGATGTAATAGGCGGCGACGGCGTATTGGGTGTGGGGCAGGGAAATTTCGACGATGTGCGCGCCAAGTTTTTCAAGTTGCTTGACAGCGGCTTGCACGGCGGCGCTGACCTGGGGGTCGAGGCCGCCGATCATGTATTCCCTGGCCAGGCCAATTTTAAGTCCCTTGATATCGCCGTTGAGGCCGGAAGCATAGTCGGGCACGGGCTGGGGGACGCTGGTGGAGTCGCGCGGGTCCTGGCCGCTGATGGCGGCCAGGAGGAGGGCGGCATCGCGGACATCCTTGGTGAGAGGGCCGATTTGATCGAGGGAGGAAGCGAAGGCGACCAATCCGTAGCGGGACACCCTGCCGTAGGTGGGCTTGAGGCCGACGCAGCCGCAGAGGGCGGCAGGCTGGCGAATGGAGCCGCCGGTGTCTGAGCCGAGCGCGGCCAGACATTCATCCGCGGCGACCGCCGCGGCCGAACCGCCGGAGGAGCCGCCGGGAATGCGGGAGAGGTCCCAGGGATTGCGGGTCGCGCCAAAAGCGGAATTTTCGGTCGAACTGCCCATGGCGAATTCGTCCATGTTCAAACGCCCAAAGACCACGGCCCCCGCTTCCCTGAGTTTCTCAATGACGGTGGCGCTGAAGGGGGAGACAAAGTTTCCGAGGATTTTGGAAGCGCAGGAGAGCGGCTGGCCGCGCACGGCGATGACATCCTTGATGGCGATGGGAACGCCCAGCAGCGGCTTGTCAGCCGCGCCGGAGGCCAGGGCTTGGTCGGCTTGGCCGGCCTGGGCCATGGCGTCGGCGGCGTCGTAACTCAGGAAGGCGTGGAGCCGGCCGTCCACGCGCTGGATTTGATCCAGGCAGTCCAGCATGGCCTGGCGGGCGGAGGCCTCGCGGCGGGCGAGTTTGGCGGCCAGTTGCCAGGTGGTCAGTTGGTTGAGCATCATGGGGCGGGATCATTCCACAATTTTTGGGACGATGAACAGGCCGTTGGCTTTGACCGGGGCGTTGCGCAGGGCTTCCTCGTTGCTCAAAGAGGGCCGCACCCGGTCGGCTCGCGCGACGTTGACCAGGGGCACGGCGTGGGCGGTCGGTTCAATGCCGCTGACATCCAGTTGCTTGAGTTTTTCGATGTATTCCAGAATGCCGGCCAGTTGAGCGCCAAACTGTTCTTCCTCGGCGGGGGTCAAGGAGAGGCGGGCCAGATGGGCGACGTATTTGATGTCGAAGTCCGGGGACATGGCGGGGAAGTTTTGAAATGGGAAAATCAATCCTCGTCAAACTTGCACTTGATGAGGGCTTCGATTTCGGTCAAGGCCTGCTGGCAATCGTCGCCTTCGCAATAAACGACGATTTTGCAGCCCGGCCCGGCGGCCAGCATCATCAGACCCATGATGCTCTTGCCGTTGACTTTTTCGCCGTCCTTTTCGACGAGGATGCTACAGGTGAAGCGGTTGGCGACCCTGACAAACATGGCGGCGGGCCGGGCATGAATCCCCAGCTTGTTGAGGACGACAAACTCGCGTTGCATGGCGGGCTTGCCGCCGGTCTTTTTCACATTACTCATGGAGCAGCATAAAGTGGGGCCGGAATCGTCTTTTTGCCAATGAAAACGCGCGGCTTTGAGAACAGTCCCACCCTCAGACCTGGCCATGGTAGGCCGCCGGCTTGAGGAATCCAGCAAAAAATGGTCTGGAGCAGGAATGGGTGTGAGAGAGAATTGTTCAAATGGGTCGAAAGCGCCGGTTTGACGGCCAAAGCGGAACTGACTTTCCGCACTCCACGACGCTTCGCGTTCACGCGGCGCGTCCGAGATGCCGACAGGGCTTGGAGCGCGGGCGCGCCAGGGCCGCTTTTGGCTTGTCGCTCCCGCCGGGCTTGCCCATGCTTGGGGCATGGCGGAACGAATGATTTCGGAAGTGCTGGCCAAGCCGGACGCGGCGTTGGAAATGACGCTGCGCCCTTCGCTTTTCTCCGAGTTCACCGGACAGGAGACCTTGAAGGAACGGCTGGAAATCGCCGTCCAGGCCGCCAAGCAACGGAGCGAGGCGCTGGATCATATCCTGTTCAGCGGGCCGCCCGGGCTGGGGAAAACCACGCTGGCCCACATCATCGCCAAAAGCATGGGGGTGAATCTCAAATGCACCAGCGGGCCAACCATCGAAAAGGCCGGGGACCTGGCGGGTCTGCTGACCAATCTGGAGGAGGGGGACGTGCTATTCATTGACGAAATCCACCGGCTGCAAAAGACCATCGAGGAATATCTTTATCCGGCCATGGAGGATTTCAAACTGGACATCATCATTGACTCCGGACCCAACGCCCGGAGCGTGCGGCTGAATTTGCCGCGCTTCACCCTCATTGGGGCCACGACGCGCAGCGGGCTTTTGACGGCGCCGTTGCTGACGCGATTTCCCATTCGCGAGCGGCTGGATTACTATCATGCGGAGCAGCTTCAGAAAATTGTCGTCCGGTCGGCCAATTTGCTGGAGGTGACGATGGAGCCGCAGGGGGCGATGGAGATCGCGCGGCGAAGCCGGGGCACGCCGCGCATCGCCAACAACCTGCTGCGGCGGGTGCGGGATTACGCGCAAGTGCGCGGGGACGGGAGGATCACGGCGGCGTCGGCTGATCAGGCGCTGGCGATGCTGGCGATAGATCAAAACGGGCTGGACGAGATGGACAAGAGGATCCTGGAGACCATCGTGCTTAAATTTGGGGGCGGCCCGGTGGGGCTAGGCTCATTGGCCGTGGCGGTCGGGGAGGAGCCGGACACGTTGGAAGAGGTCTATGAGCCGTTCCTGATTATGGAAGGATTTCTCAACCGCACGTCGCAAGGGCGGGTGGCCACGGAGTTGAGTTACAAGAAACTGGGATTGAAGCCAGCCGGGGGAAACCAGTCCCGGCTGCTTTAGGAAACTTACTTTTCGCCAATTCAGTCTCTGCGCATTTCCTTGCCCGCCCGCGCAACGTGCGGTAAGTTTGGACCGCTCAACAATTAGCCGCGCACGATATGGAATTTACGCCCCGTGAGTTGAAGCAAATTGAACGCTTGCGAAAGGAGCAGCGCCAATGGCCGCGCACTCGCTGGATTATGCTGGGGGCGGCCATCTTCATCTATGCCGTATATGGTTTCTTATTGGTGTTATATTTCCACGGGGTTTTCCCCTCCGAGAATGATGCCACTGCTCTCGGAGATATGATGTCCCGCACGAATATTTTAATGTTTGCCCTGTTCTGGCCCAAATTTCTCGTAATGTTTTGCATTGCCACCTGGATTATCATCGTGGTGATCCGGGATTGGCATGGCAACACCAACCGCATGCTTCTCCTGAAATTGCTCGATGCCCACCAATCCCAGTCTCCCAGCCCCGCCAAAATTGCCTGAACCCCGCCAACCCGCGCAAGTCGCACATCGGTTAGATGCAGACTTGACGATACTTCACCCTGCCGCCAACGCCGCTTGAGAAAGGAGATGGAGCTTGCGTAAGGAGGGTTGCCTGTAGTATGCTCTCAACTATGAGTAATATGGCATCAACAATAACCGCCAACTGGCAGGTTACCATACCTGCGGACGTGCGGAAGGAAACAGCGCTCAAAGTTGGCCAACGGATTGTTTGGGAAGTCGAGGGCGACAAACTGGTTGGGCGGCGTCTTCGTTCGATCAGCGAATTGTCAGGCTGCTTCAAGTCAACCGCCCCCGCGCCCGGCAAAAAGGATTCGGCGGAGGCCCTGGCCAAAGCCGCCCTGGCGCGCCATGACCGCATTTCCAAACAGAAGCCATGAAAGAGCTTTTGCTGGATGCAAACGTCCTGGTTCGGTTCCTGGTTCAGGATGATCCGAAACAGAGCGCCGCAGCCACGGCGCTGTTTGAAAAGTCGGAGCGCCGTGAAGTGGCGCTCATCTTGGATGGCTTGGTCGTGGCCGAGGTCGTATATGTGTTGATGGGGCCGTATGGGCGAACACGGACTGAGGTGGTCAATGTCCTGCTTGCCATCATTCAGAATGCGGGCGTGGAAACGATGGACAAGGAAGTCGTCACGGATGCGTTGCGGCGGTTCGCGGCCATAAATCTGGATTTTTCAGACGCCTGGATGGCGGCGCACGCGGCTCAACTTGGCCACGCCGTTGCCTCGTTCGATCGCGACTTCGACAAGTTCAAGGACATCCGCCGTTTCGAGCCAAAAGCATAAATCCAAGCGCCGTTTCCATCCAGTCCATGTGTCCGATTCACAACCGCCCGCCCGCCCGGCGCCAAGCCGCGTTTGACAACCGCCGCCCTTGGTTTATCCTGTAAGCGGACTGATTTTGTCCGATTACTATGGATACAACGACCGAGACGGTGGAGAGTTTTGTCAATTCGGAATACAAATATGGTTTTGTCAGCGATATTGAGACGGAGGCGTTCGAGCCTGGGTTGAGAGAGGAGATCGTCCGCCGCATCTCGGCCAAGAAGGGGGAGCCGGAATTCCTGCTGGACTGGCGCCTGAAGGCCTACCGGCACTGGATCACCATGACGGAGCCGCATTGGCCGAACGTGAAATACCCGCCGATAGATTACCAGTCGTACATCTATTACGCGGCGGCCAAGCCCAAGAAGACCCTGGGCAGCATGGACGAGGTGGACCCGGAAACGCGCAAGATATTCGAGAAGCTGGGCATTCCGCTGGACGAACAGAAGCGGCTTTCCGGCGTGGCGGTGGACGCGGTGCTGGACAGCGTGTCGGTGGCCACGACGTTCAAGGAGGAGCTGGGCCGCCAGGGAATCATTTTTTGCTCGTTTAGCGAGGCGGTGAAGGAGCATCCCGACCTGGTGCGGAAGTATCTGGGGACGGTGGTGCCGGCCAACGACAATTTTTTCGCGGCGCTCAATTCAGCGGTGTTCAGCGACGGGTCGTTTTGTTACATCCCCAAGGGAGTGCGCTGCCCGATGGAGCTATCCACCTATTTCCGCATCAACACCGCCGGGAGCGGCCAGTTTGAGCGCACGCTGCTGATCGCCGACGAAGGCAGCCAGGTGAGCTATCTGGAAGGCTGCACGGCCCCGATGCGGGACACCAACCAGTTGCACGCGGCGGTGGTGGAACTGCTGGCGCTGGAGAACGCGCAGATCAAGTATTCGACGGTGCAAAACTGGTATCCCGGCGACAAGGACGGCAAGGGGGGCATCTATAATTTTGTGACCAAGCGCGGCCGATGCGCCGGGAGGAACTCCAAGATTTCCTGGACGCAGGTGGAGACCGGCTCGTCCATCACCTGGAAATATCCCAGCGTGCTGTTGCAAGGGGACAATTCGGTGGGGGAGTTTTATTCCGTGGCGCTGACCAACCACCGGCAGCAGGCGGACACCGGGACGAAGATGACCCATATCGGCAAGAACACGAGCAGCACGATAGTGTCGAAGGGCATCTCGGCGGGCCGTGGCCAGAACAGTTATCGCGGGCTGGTGAAAATCAACCAGGGGGCGAGCGGCTCGCGGAATTATTCGCAGTGCGATTCGTTGTTGATGGGAGACCGCTGCGGAGCGCATACTTTTCCGTATGTGGAAGTGAAGAACAGCACCTCGCAAGTGGAGCACGAGGCTTCGACTTCCAAGATTGGCGAGGACCAGATTTTTTATTGCAACCAGCGGGGCATTTCGACGCAGGACGCGGTGAACATGATCGTCAACGGCTACTGCAAAGAGGTGTTCAAGCAATTGCCGATGGAATTCGCGGTGGAAGCGCAGAAGCTGCTGGGGGTAAGCCTGGAAGGCAGCGTTGGTTGAGAGGCGCGGGGGCCGCGCGCATTTGGCGGAGGGATTGATTAACACTAATTAAGCATCATTGTAACACATGGAACTCTTAGACATACGCAATTTGTCGGCGGGGGTGGAGGGGAAGCCGATACTCAAGAACCTGTCTTTGTCGCTCAAGGCCGGGGAGGTGCACGCCATCATGGGGCCAAACGGGGGCGGGAAGAGCACGCTGGCGCAAGTCCTGGCCGGGCGCAGCGAATATGAGGTGACCGGCGGCTCGGTCCTCTTCAACGGGGCCGATCTTCTGGCCTTGAAGCCGGAGGAGCGCGCCCGCGCGGGTGTTTTTCTCGCGTTTCAGTACCCGGTGGAGATTCCCGGAGTCAACAGCACCTACTTTCTGCGCGCGGCGCTCAATGAATGCCGCAATGCGCGCGGGGAGGCGGAATTGGACCCGGCGGCGTTTCTGAGGCTGGTGCGGCAAAAGAGCAAAATCCTGGAGCTGGACCCCGCCTTGCTCAATCGTTCGGTGAACGAAGGTTTTTCCGGCGGGGAAAAAAAGCGCAACGAAATTTTCCAGATGGCCGTGCTGGAACCCAGGCTGGCCATCTTGGACGAGACTGATTCCGGGCTGGACATAGACGCCTTGCAAGCGGTCGCCGCCGGAGTGAACAAGTTGCGGCGGCCGGACAACGCGACGCTGGTCATCACCCATTATCAGCGGCTGCTGAATTACATCGTGCCGGACTTCGTGCATGTGCTCATGGAGGGCCAGATCGTCAAGTCGGGGGGCAAGGAGCTTGCGCTCGCCCTGGAGGAGCGCGGATATGATTGGATTTTGGAGGAAACGGCCGCGGCCCCGGCTGGCGCAAGATCATGACCACCGCTTTGGACCCATCCAAAGGCCAGGCGCGCCCGCGCGCCTCGTGGCCCGCCGCCGCGGCGTCCGGCAACGGGGATGCCGGCCCCGCGCGCACCGGGCTGAGCATGGGGGAAGTTCTTGCGGCTTTCGAGAAGGGCGATTCCGCGCCCGGCCCGGTCTGGCTCAAGCACCGCCGCCAGGCGGCGCTGGCGCGGGCCGCCGCGGTTGGTTTTCCGACGACCCACGACGAGGAGTGGCGCTTCACGCGCGTGACGCCTGTTTTGAAATTGCCGCTGCACCCCGCGGACGCCGCGTTGCGCCGCTTGACGCGGGAAGAGATCGCGCCGTTTACTTTTGGTCTGGATTGTTGGCGGCTGGTGTTTGTGGACGGGCATTTTTGCAGGGAGCTTTCGTCCTTGCCCACACCGGGCGGGGAACTTGAGGCCGGGA
>JBEKOF010000090.1:0-15977 GCA_049522055.1 Verrucomicrobiota bacterium
CATCGGCCGGGCTCTGGCCAGCGTCACGCCCCAAGACGCCTTGGGCTGGTTTGTCTCATGCAGCTACAGTTTTTGTTGAAACGCTCTAATCGTGCGCCTTTGGAGTGCCAACCCTCAATCGCACCTTTTTGCGAAGATTTTGTACCACGGATGACACGGATGACACGGATGAAAACAGGGAGGATCGAAAAAGTTTCGAATTCGTTTGATCCGTTCAATTCTTTTGGTTGCAGCGTCAGCCGCGTTGGGTCTCTGGGTCTCTTGCGTTAAGACTGTGTTGTTTAGGCCTCGGCCTTCCGCGGGTTGGATTTAGGCGGGGGGGAATTTGTGGGTGGCGAAGAGTTGCTGGAGGTTCTGGAAGTCTTTCTCGATGCCGGTGAGGATCGGGAACTTGCCGCTTTCTTCCTCGACGATGTACCATTGGACGGCGCCGCCATGGTGGTCACAGGCGTCCAACACTTCCGGCCATTTGACGATGCCTTCGCCGATGATGTCGCCGCCAGTGGCGGGAACCCAATCCTTGACATGGACGCTGAGGACACGGCCGGCATATTTCTTGAGGGCGGCGACGGGATCCGCGCCGGCATGGGCGCAGTGGCCAATGTCCAGCTCGACGAAGACGTCGGGACTGGCCTTGCCGAAGAAGATGTCTTCGGGCATGGGGCTGCCGGGACCGGCGATGGGCTTGAATTCGGCGACATGGTTGTGATAACCGATGCGCATGTGGTGGGGCTTGAGTTTTTCGGCGATGGCGCTAAAGGTGTCGGCGTTCCTGGCCCAATCATCGGCGGTGGCGGTGTTGGCCAGGCTGGCGACGATGAGTTTCTGGTTGCCGAGAATCTGGTTAAATTCGACGGTCTTGTCGAAGTTTTCGGGGGTGACTCCTTGCAATCCTCCGGGCATGTGGGTGCCGCAGGCAATGAGGCCATTGTCATCGAGGATTTTTCGCAATCCGGCGGCATTGTTGGCGTACGTGGCGTATCCAGCAAATTCGACGGCGTCGTAGCCGATGTTCTTGATGCCGGCCAGGGTGCCGGGCACGTCATTGGCGAAGACATAACGGACGGAATAAAGCTGGACGCCGATGAGCGGCTTTTTGGGCGGCGCGGCGGCGCGAAACATGGAACATCCTGTCATAAGAGCAGCGGAGCCGGCGGTGGCGGCGCCGATGAATTGGCGTCTGGTGAATTGCGGCATAGGTGATGGTCTTCGGAGATTGGGGTTGGAATTGGGATCAGGAGGGGGGTGAGTTGAGAAATGATTTACAATCCCCAGCCTTTGCGGAAGGCGGGGTGGACGAATGGGCGGGCCTCCGGCGCATTTTTGGCGCGCATGTTTGGACCGTCCCATTGGAGGGTTTTGCCGGCGCGGATGGCGACGCAGCCCAAAAGAATGATTTCGGTGAGATAGGCGGCGATGTCGAAATTGGAATAAGGCAGAGGGCCTCCTTTGCAGGCTTGGATCCATTCCCTGTGGTGGGCCAGGTTGTTGCTGTGGCGGGGGTTGTCCTCATTCATGAAGCGGTTGCGCGGGATGGTTTGCGGGATCGAAGGCAAGGCCGGGTGATCGGGACTGTTGAGGAACTCCTTGTCGTCTTTTAATTTGAGGAAGAACTTGGTGCCATAGTCATCGGGAGAAAAGATCTGGCCCTTGTCGCCCACCATGAGACAGCCGCTGTCCGGGGCCTTGTCCATCTTGGCGACCACGTCGGCCATGACCTCCGGTGGCGGTTTGTTGTTGCCGTCGTGATAAGGGCGCCGGGTCTGGATAGCCGTGCGGTTGCCGCCGTCGTACCAACGGAAAGTGACGGGGGCCAGGCCTTCGCGGGCGGGGAATTGGAAGCGGATTTTGGATTTAATGGGATAGCAGTCCTTGGTGAGATCCACTGTTTCGGCCTCGACTTCGGTGGGATAGCCCAGCTTGAGGGCGCGGAAGGGGAGGTTGGCGGTGTGACAGGCCATGTCGCCCAGGGAGCCGGTGCCGAAATCCATCCAACCTCGCCAGTTGAAGGTATGATAATAATTTGGATTGGAGGGTTGAGGGCCGTCGGGGTTGATTTTGCCTTTGTAAGGACGCCAGGGGGCCGGACCGAGCCACAAATCCCAATCAAGTCCCTCCGGCACGGGGTCCTGGCCAACGGGGCGGGGAATACCTTGTGGCCAGATGGGACGGTTGCTCCAGACATAGACCTCGGTGACGTTGCCGATGATCCCGGACTGAATGACCTCCACGGCGCGGCGCAACCCATTCTCGGCGCTGCCTTGGTTGCCCATCTGGGTGGCGACCTTGCATCCCCGGGCCAAGTTGCGCAGGAGGCGGGCCTCATAGACCGAGTGGGTGAGCGGCTTCTGGACATAGACATGTTTGCCGGCTTTCATGGCCAAGGCGGCCATCGCGGCGTGGAGATGGTCCGGGGTGGCGATGTTGAAGGCATCAATGGATTTGTCCGTTTCGAGCATTTTGCGGAAATCCTGGTAGTATTTGGCCTTGGGGAACCTTGCGCGGAGGTCGCCGCCAATTTTTTCGTCCGCGTCGCACAGGGCCACAATGTTGTCGCCGGAGCAACAGTCCGCGTCCGCCGCGCCCTGGCCGCCATAACCGACCATGGCGATATTGAGTTTCTCATTGGGGGAGATGAGGCGGGGCCGGGGTCTTGGGCTGACGCAGCCGCCCGCCGCCGCCGTCCCGGCAGCCACAGCGGAGTAAAAAAGGAAACTCCGGCGGGATATTCTGTTTTGGGCCTGATTGGCGGGCTGATTTAGGGGCATTGAGATTTAGTAGGCTGCGCGGCGGTTTTGCGCAAGGAGATTTTTTTTGAGTTTTTTTTGAACCGCCGGCGCCGCGATTGGGAATTGGCTTCAAACTTGAAGGAGGCTCTGCGATGGGGACGGCAAATGACCGTGGCAAGAAAATGACGGCAAAAAAAATGTTGACAAAAACCGTGGAATTGGCAAAAGATGGGCTTGACGCCACAACAGTTTGTTGCTACGAAGAATGCAGACACATTCCGTAGTGGTGCCTGTGGTGGCGCCAACAGGCTTATGCGTTGTCCAAAGTGCGGCCATCAGGATGATAAGGTGATTGATTCGCGCGCATCGCGCGAAGGCTCGACAATTCGCCGCCGAAGACAGTGCCTGGAGTGCAGCCATCGTTTCACCACGTATGAGGAAATCGAGCACGAAGGGTTGATGGTGATCAAGAGGGACGGGCGGCGGGAGGAGTTTTCCAAGGAGAAGCTGATTTCCGGGCTGAAGAAGGCGTGTCAGAAGCGGCCGATCAGCCCGAAAGTGATAGGGGATTTGGTGGAGCAAATTGTGGACGAAGTGACGGATAAGTACGACCGGGAAGTGCCGGGGATGGCGATTGGAGAACGGGTGATGGAGGGGCTGCGGAGAATTGACCCGGTGGCCTACGTGAGGTTTGCCAGTGTGTATCGGCGGTTTGAGGAAGCCACGGAATTCGTGCGCGAAGTCAAGAACCTGGAGGGCAAAAATGACACGACTTAAATCTGATTGCTTATTATTCCAAACCACGTGTGGGGAACAAATCCCCTGTTCGGCGGAATGGGTGACGCTGGAATTGATCGGAGAAGCGGCCGGGCTGGCGGAGCCGGAAGTGATCCGGCAGGCGGCGGCGGCGGTGCTGCATTATTTCAAGAGCGAGTTGCACCGCAATTACGTGTCGGTGGCCGAATTCGCCTGGGAGCTGGAACGGGCGTTGCGCGGGCTGGGGCTGAGCATCTTTGCCGATTCGGAGCCGGGGGGCTTGCGGGTGCAGGAATCCAATTTGCCCGAACTGATACGAAACGCGGGGGAGAACTGCGAATTATTTTTCTTCCCGCACTTGCGCCGGGAACTCCACCGGCAATTGGAGGAGTCGCCGCGAATCGTGCGGTTCAACGGGCTGCGCCCCTGTGTGAAACAACTGGCGGGGGCGGATCGCTGGAGCCGGCGCTGCGAGTTGTTGGGGGACCAGATCGTGGACTACCTGCGCACCTGCTGCCAGACGGACACGCGAAGCCAGGGCTGCACGCTGGTGGTGCTCTGAAGCCGGCGGCGCCCGTTGTCCGAGGGCGAATTGGGGTTGCAGGAAAGGCGCTTGATTTGCCGGGCGATTGGCCACATGTTTGCGGGCATGGCAACGCCACCGACGCCAGCGACATTGACCGCGGAGCAAGTAATAGAGCTGAACAAAAAGCTCTCGCACATGCGCCATGAGATCAACAACCAGTTGGCCATGGTGGTGGCGGCGCTGGAACTGCTCCGGTTCCGCCCGGAAATGCGCGACAAAATGCTGGAGACCATCACGCAGCAACCGCCCAAGATCCTGGCGGAGGTCGCCAAGTTCTCCGCGGAATTCGAAGCAGCCTTCGGCATCAACCGCCATTGAGGCGCCCGCCCCCCCCGCCCCATCAAGCCGCGATCCGGCATTGGAATTATGAAAACGATTTGCGCGCGGAGAGGATTGACGGCAGAAGAGCCGAGACCCCCGGCTTTTCGGGAAATAAACCGACCCAGGCGGCAACCCTGGGCAATCCCGGCCGTAAAACGAAATGGATCCGACTGACGCGGAGTTGATCGCCGCCGTGATCAAAGGGGACGCGGCAAGCTTCGAGCCGCTGATTAAGAAATATCAGCCGCGGGTGTTCGCGACGGCGCGGCGGTATGCCCGGCGGGAAAGCGAGGTGGAGGACATCGTGCAGGAGGTGTTCATCAAGGCGTTCCAGAGACTCGGCAGCTTCCGCGGGGAAGCGCCCTTTGAACACTGGCTGATGCGTCTGGCGGTGCGGACATGCTACGATTTTCTCCGGGTTCACCAGCGCAACCGGGAGACGACCTTCACGGAACTGACGGCGCCGGAAAGCGACTGGCTGGACCACTTCGTGGCCGATCCCGCGGGCACCAGCGACCATGCCGACGCGGCGCGGCAGTTGATCCAGCGGGTGATGTCCGCCCTTTCGCCGTCGGCGCAGCTGGTGATCACGCTGCTGGAGATAGAAGAGAGGTCGGTGAAGGAGATTGCGCAGATGACCGGGTGGTCGGTTGCGCTGGTCAAAGTGCGGGCCTTTCGAGCCCGGGCAGAAATGCGCAAAATACTGGCAAAGATCACCAGAGAGAAGTACTTGTAACCATGTAAACGGGAGTGCCGTCTTAAAAATAGCTGTTATGAATGCGAGCGATTTGCAAACCAAACTAATAGGCGCGGCGCGAAAGCAGCCGCCGCAAGACCATGTGCCATATGCCTTTGAGAAGCGCATTATGGCGCGCATCGGCTCCGCTTCGCGGCTCAATGCCTGGGCTTTGTGGGGACGCCCGCTCTGGCGGGCCGCCCTGTCATGCGTGGCCCTCACGTTGGTGTGCGGGGTGTGGTTATTGGCGACGGCGCCCGCCGCCACCGGGGACGAGAGCTTTGCGCAAGATTTCGAACGGACGGTTTTTGCTTCCTTGAATCAGCATGTTGAGGATGCCTGGTGAGTCCGTGGAAGGTCATATTAGCCACCATGGTGATCTTTTGCTGTGGTGTGGTGACTGGGGCATTAGTAGTTAGAACAGGATTTGCGCGCCGCCCGGCTCCGCGAGTTGCTTCCATGCCAGGCAGCAGAGGGTCCGGTTTCCAGGCGCAAATCCAAAACACAAGTCTTCTGCCCAGAATGCAAGCGCAGTTGGCGCTGACCACCAATCAGTACGCCGAGATAGAGAGAATCATGCTGGCCAGCCAGGAGCGCACCAAGCCGCTGTGGACCAATATCGAGCCGGGAATGCAAAGGGAATTGGCGCGGGTGCATGAAGAAATCCGGCAGGTCTTGAACGCTGACCAGCAGAGGAAATTCGCCGAGATGCTGCAGAGCCGCCCGCGGCGGCCCGAAGGCCCGCCCGCGCGCGAGGGGGATTCATATCGGAGCAGGACAAATCGCTTCCGCACCAACGGAACTCCAACAAACGGGCAGCCCGCCGTGGCACCACCCTCCAGGCCATCTGCGCTGCCTCCAGCCCTTCCCGCCACCAACGGCGTGTAAGAAGCGTGTTTTGAAAAAACACGGTCTATAAGCCGCGCCTGCGCGGGACGATGACAAGGTCCGGCGCATTGGATGAGTTGCAATTTGCGGGGGCGGGTTACAATGGTCGCCGGCATGGAGAGCAATAAATTCCTGCAACCGGGAGAGCAGCGGGCGGCCAGGGTGAATGACCTCTTCGCCCTGATCGCCTCACGCTACGATTTGATCAACGATCTCCAAAGCCTGGGCCTGCACCGGCGTTGGAAACGCGCGATGGTAAGAATGGCGGGCGCGCAACCCGGCGAGCGCGCCCTGGATCTCTGCTGCGGCACCGGCGATGTCGCCTTTGGCTTGCGGGAGAGCGGGGCGGAGGTGGTGGCGCTAGATTTCAGCCCAGCCATGCTGGCGGTGGCGCTGGAGCGCGCGAAAAATCGCCGCGCCGCCGCCGCGCCCGTGCAATTTCTGCGGGGAGACGCCCTGAGGATTCCCTTTCCCGAGGCCTCGTTCGATGTGGTGACGGTGGCCTACGGATTGCGCAACCTGGCGGGCTGGGAACGCGGACTGGAGGAAATGTGGCGGGTGGGCCGGCCCGGGGCGCGCCTGCTGGCGCTGGACTTCGGCAAGCCCGACCACGCGCTTTGGCGGCGGATTTACTTCGGTTATTTGAAGTTCCTGGTTCCCTTCTTCGGGAGATTATTGAGCAAAGATCCGGCGACTTACGCCTACATCTTCGCCTCCCTCCAGGATTATCCCGCCCAGCGCGGGGTGGCCGAAAAAATGCGCGCGCTCCAATGCCGCGACATCCAGGTGCGCAACCTGATGGGCGGCGCGATGAGCATCAACTACGGCATCA
Organism: Verrucomicrobiota bacterium; assembly: GCA_049522055.1. Taxonomy (GTDB): domain Bacteria; phylum Verrucomicrobiota; class Verrucomicrobiia; order Limisphaerales; family Palsa-1400; genus JBEKOF01. Next base: position 6,849 of record JBEKOF010000090.1, read on the forward strand.
AGTAAGCGGGGAGAGGGGGCAGGCAAACCTACTGGACGGGCAAGGTGATGCTGAAGACGGTGCCGCGGCCGGCGCGGGAGTGGATTCTAATTTTCCCGCGGTGGGTCTCGATGATGCGACCGACAATGGCCAATCCCAGGCCGGTCCCCTTTTGCTTGGTGGTGCTGAGCAAGGAGGCAAAGGCGCGCCGGCGCTGGTCTTCCGGCATCCCCTGGCCGGTGTCCTTGAACTCGATCAAAACGTGGGTCGGGCGCAGGCTCTCGCGGGGCAGGCGGAAGGCCCGGGTGGAAATGGTCAGGGTGCCGCCGCCGGGCATGGCTTCCACGGCGTTGAGGGTCAGATTCAGGAAGGCCTGGGCCAGGTGGGTGGCGTCGGCCATGACGGGGGGCAGATCGGGGGCGAGGTGGCGGAGGAATTGAATGCGCTGATTGCGCAATTTGTGGCGGGTGAGCAGAGCCAAGTCCTCCAGCAACTGGTTGATGTTGACCGCGCTCAAATTGGGTTCGGTGCCGCGCGCAAAGTCGAGGATCTGCTCCACAATTGTGTTCAGTTGCTCCATTTTCTCGCGCAGGATGGCGTCGTCCTTGACCCGCGGATCGCCCGGCTTGAATTCCAGGCCGAGGGAATGGTAGAGCATTTTCATGACGGTGAGGGGATTGCGGATTTCGTGGGCGACCTCGGCGGCGAGCAAGCCGAGGGCGGAGAGTTTTTCGTTTTGACGCAACTGCTCCTCGACATCCACGAGGCGCTCGTACAAGCGCGCCTTTTCGATGGCGAGGGCGGAAAGCTCGGCCAGGGCGCGGAGAATGTGGATTTCCTGGTTGGAGAAGCTGCGCGGAGAGCCGTTATAAATATTGAGGGTGCCAATGGCTTGGCCGCCAAAAACCAGGGGGGCGCTGAGCAGGGAAACCAGCCCCTCGTGCCGCGCGATGGCCTGGTTTTGATAGAGGCCGGAGACCTGCACATTTTCGACCTGCATCGGCTTCTTGCGGCGGAAAACAATGCCCAGAAAACTGTCGTCCAGGCTGAGGCTGGGCTTGTTGATGTAGGCCTCGCCCGCCCCGAAGCTGGCGCGCAATTCGAGGAATTGTCCGCTTTCGTCAAGCATTAGAATCGAGGCCATTTTGGCTTCCATCAAAGTGCAGGCTTCGCGGGTGATGACCGGGAGGGCGTCATCGAGATTGAGGGTGGAATTGATGACCTGGCTGACCTTGACCAGCGTTTCCAACAGGCCCGCCTTGAGCCGGGCCTGTTCAAAGAGCCAGGTATTTTGGATCACCTTGGCGGCTTGGAGCGACAAGGCCTCGAGCAACTCCTGGTCGGCCTGGCTGAAGGCGTTTTCCCGGTCGGAATCCACGTTCAAGACGCCGCGCACCTCGCCCATGACCTCCAGCGGGACGGCCAGTTCTGAGCGGACCTCGCGGCGCAACATCACATAGCGCGGATCGCAGCGGACGTCGGCGATGCGCGCGGGCTTGCCGTGGCGCACCACCCAGCCGGTGACGCCCTGACCGACGCGGAGCCGGACGCCGGCGGCGTCGGGAGGCAGGCCGGTGGAGGCATCGATTTCCAGGAGGCCGGTGTTGGGGTTGATTAGCGCGACGGAGCCGCTGGAGGCGCGCATGAGGCGGACGGCCTCCCGCAAAATCAACTGCAAGGCCTGCTCCGGGTCGAGGGTGGAATGGATGACGTTGCTGACTTGATAGAGCAACTGGAGCCGTTCGTAGGCGGCCTTCAACTGGGCGGGATCATCAGTGGTTGGCATGAATTTATAGTATGGCGTTCAATATTAAAAAGTCCCGTCCGCCCCGGGCCGGCTTCATCTGGCCCGCCAGAGCAGGGCCAATCCGGTGAGGCCAAAAACCAGATTGGGCAGCCAGGCCGCCAGGAAAGGGGACAACTTTTCACCGACGCCCAGGCTCATGGCGAAGCGCTGCATGATAAAATAGGCGAAGCAAATAAAAACGCTGCTGGCCACGCCGGCAAAGACGTTGCGCCGGCCTGATCGGGCGCCAAAGGGCAGGGCGATCAAGACGACGGCCAGACAGGTGAACGGCTGGGCGACGCGGCACTGGAGTTGGGTGAGCAAGGTGGCCTCCTGCTCCGGGTTGAGGTGGGGATGCAGCCGCCGGTAGTCGAGGACTTCGCGGATGGAAAGCTCCGGCTTTTTGGCCGCCTCGCCGGGCGGCAAGGCGGCGACCTTGATTTCGCTGTTGATCCAGGCCGGGGTTTCGGAAAACGGCAGCGCCAGGACGGCGTAGTTGCTATGAGCCGCCTGGGAGTACCATTCCACCACGTTGGTAAAAACCCAGCGGCCATTGCGGTAAATGCCGCGCTCGGCGTAAATATCGCGATGGGACCCGCCGCGCTGGTCCCAGTGGATGACCGGGTTGACCATCTCATGAGTATTGCGGTTGTATCGGGTCATTTCCCATTGGCGACCTTCCGTTTCATTATGAAAACTCAGCTTCGAGGTCCAGTCGCGATCTTCCGGATGGAAGTCGTGTCTGTGCAAAATGGCCTTGTCCTCTTCCGCCGATTGTGGCACGAGCAACTCGTTCATCGCCAGCACCACCAGGCCCAGAAAAAGCCCCACCCCCAGATAAGGCAGGAACAGGCGCCACAAACTGACTCCCGCCGCCCGCATGGCCGTCAACTCATTGTAGCGGCTGAGATTGGTCAGCACATAGAGCAGCGCCAGCAACAGGGAGACGGGAATGACTTGCTGGACCAAAAGCTCCGGCAGAGTCACGCCATAATGCTCCGCCACATCCAGGACGCCGAGGTGTTTTTCCTGGAAATTCTTGATCCCAAAAACCAGGTCAAAGGCGACGTAAAAGACCAGGAAGCCGCCCAAACAATATGCCAGCGGCACCAGCAACTCGCGCAGCAGATAGCGATCCAGCAGACGCACCCCACGATCATCGGCCTGCCGCGGGCCAGTTACGAGACAAATTCGCCGGCCGTCACCCCCGCGCGCGCCTGCGATTAAAGGCCACCGCCTCCGCATACCGCAGCCCGCTCCCGCCAAAAATATCCAGGGCCGAGCCGATCGTCAGGTCCACCCTCCCCGCGCCAGCCCGCTCCACATCCTCCAAATCCTGCAATGACCTGGCGCCGCCGGCATAAGTGACGGGAAGGGGCGACCTCTGGCCAAGGTGGCTGACCAACTCAAGGTCCACCCCGACACAAAGGCCTTCGACGTCCACGGCATGGACCAGGAATTCATCGCAGCATTGCCCCAAGCGCGCCAACGCCGGCCCATCCACTTTCAAATCCGTGAATTTCTGCCAGCGGTCTGTGACCACAAAATAATCCCCCTTCCGCCGGCGACAACTCAGGTCGAGGACCAGCCGGCGTTTTCCCACGGCCCGCACCAACTCCCGCAGACGCTCCCCGTCCAGTTGTCCGTCGCGAAAAATCCAGGAAGTCACAATGACATGCGAAGCGCCGGCGTCCAGGAAAGATTTCGCGTTGTCCCGATTGATGCCGCCGCCGGCCTGCAAGCCGCCGGGAAAAGCCGCCAGGGCCTCCCGCGCGGCCGCCTCATTGCCCAGCCCAAGCATGATGACATGGCCGCCGCGAAGATCATCGCGGCGGTAAAGCTCCGCGAACCAGCGGCTGGGCCGCTCCGAGACAAAATTGGTCCGCAACGCCCCCGGATCGTCGGTCAAAGACCCGCCGACGATTTGTTTGACCTTGCCCTCATGCAGATCAATACAGGGTCTGAACATGGATGCAAAATAGAGTCCAAGGCTCAAACATCAAACTTTAAAAACTTGTCCTGTTTTGCCCTCCCGCGGACATATACTAGTGGTTGGTGATAAAGTGAAACAAAGCTTCAATGGCGGTGTCTTAAAGGATGTGCAATCCAAGCGCGCGTTCACCTTGATCGAACTCCTGGTGGTCATCGCGATCATCGCCATCCTGGCGGCGCTGTTGCTGCCCGCGCTGGCAAAGGCCAAAGCCAGGGCCAAGTCCCTCAATTGCCTCAACAACATGCGCCAGATCGGGCTGGCGGCCAGGTTATACCTGGATGCCAACAGCGGCGTGATGATTCCGTTGTGGGTGGAACAAGGCGCCCCCGGCTGGCCCAGTTGGACCTATGATGAGGACACCTTCGTCGTCCAAAGTCCGACCCTCCTCTGGTGGCCGGACAAATTGAGGCTCAACGGCCTTGGTTCGGAGCAGACCCTTTTTGATTGTCCCGCCTTGATCCAACCGGCTGTGGACAGCCACGGCGGCTCCGCCAGCACGGACAATGTGCTGGGCATCGGCATGAATTACCCCGAGTATGGCTGCATCACGCCGGGGCCGGGAGACACCTATCCGGTGTACGGTCCCGCCAGAGAAAACCAAGTCGCCAAACCCAGCCAGTCCATCGTGTTCGCCGATGCGGCCGCGATTTCCAATACCGACGAAACCAACGCCGACAATTGGCAGGAAGTCCCGTCCACCGGCTGCACTTATTTCCGGGTGCCGAGCGACACTTATTCCTATGGGGTGGGCGACTCCCGCTCGGTTCCGCGGCATGGCGGGCGGGTGAACGCCGGGTTTTTCGACGGCCATGCTCTGATTCTGCGCAATAGCGCCATTCGTTACGATCTTCCCAGAACCAACGGCGCCATCCAGTGGGCCAAGAATAACAACGGGCTTAGTCCGAACAGCAGTCCTTGATGGAAAAACGGCCGCGCTTCCGGACCATCACTACTTGATCAAGGCTTGCAGTTTGCGGGCGTCGGCGGCGAAGACGCGGACACCTTCGGCGAGCTTTTCGGTGGCCATGGCGCTTTCGTTGAGCATCCAACGGAAGGTTTTTTCGTCGAGGGTGAACTTGGACAGGGGCATTTGCCGGCTGATTTCCGGGGAGAGCTTGCGCGTGACGGTTTGGTTGCTGCTCTTCAATTCGGCGAGCAAGGGCGGACTGATGGTGAGCAGGTCGCAGCCGGCCAGTTCCAGAACTTCGGCCTTGCCGCGGAAGCTCGCGCCCATGACCTCGGTGGGATAGCCGAATTTTTTGTAGTAGGCGTAAATCTCGCGCACGGAGACCACGCCGGGGTCTTCGGCGGGCGGGTAGTCTATTCCCGTGTCTTTTTTGTACCAGTCAAGAATGCGGCCGACAAAGGGGGAGATCAATTTGGCGCCGGCATCGGCGCAGGCGACGGCCTGGGCGAGGGAGAAGAGCAGGGTCATGTTGCAGTTGATGCCTTCCTTTTGCAGCACTTTGGCGGCCTGGATGCCTTCCCAGGTGGAGGCCAGCTTGATGAGGATGCGCTGGCGGGGGAAGCCCATTTTGGCGTAAAGGAAAATGAAGAGGCGGCCTTCGGCGATGAGGGCGCCAGTGTCGAAGGCCAGTTTGGCGCTGGTTTCGGTGGAAACGCGGCCGGGCACGATCTTTAAAATCTCGCGGCCAAACAGGACCAGGGTTTCGCGCATCACATCGTCGGGCGAAGCGCCGTTTTTTTTGCCATCGGCGACGGCCTGTTGGAAAAGGGTTTGGTACTCCGGCTTTTGCACGGCCTTGAGGATGAGGGTGGGGTTGGTGGTGGCGTCTTCGGGCGCGTATTCCTTGATGAGGGCGAAGTCGCCGGTATCGGCGACCACGCGGGTGAACTTGCGCAATTGTTCGAGCTGGTTGAGAGGGGAGGCGGTATTCGGATTTTCGATTGGCGAGGTGATCATAAATGCAATGCGTGTTTAAAAGCCGCTGCAAAGTGCTTGATCCCCCGCCGCCGCGCAACGAGAAATGATCCCGCGGGGAAGTCCGCCCCAACTTTGAATCTTGAAGTTTGGAGGCTGCCACTTAGCCTTGGATGGTGATTCCTGAAACACGGTGGAGTTTTGAAGCCGTCCTGCGGCTGGCCGCAAGCATTATCGCCACGGCGTGCGTGGGGGTGGTTCTGGCCGGCTGGCTGGAAAGCAAGGAAATAAAACCGGCGGCCAACGGGTTTGAATTCGCGCAAATGGCGGTGATGGCGGTTTTTCTTCAGGGCGCGATGCTGGTTTGGATTGGCCTTTTCCTGCGGGAGAACAAGGTCTCCCGGAGCGAGGCATTTGGGCTGGCGGCGGCGCGGCAGCCGAAGGCGGTGCAAATGGGGGTTGTGGCGGCGCTGTTGTTCGTGCCGGTGGCGCTGGGATTGCAGCATTTGTCGGCGCTGCTGATGAAACACCCCGAGGCGCAGGAGATGGTGGAGGTGTTGCGGAGAGGGGATTTGCCGTGGTGGGAGAGACTTTTTATCGGCATATTTGCGGTGCTGGTCGCGCCGCCGGCGGAGGAGGCGGTGTTCCGCGGCATTCTCTATCCGACGATCAAACAGTCCGGTTATCCGCGCGCGGCGGTGTGGGTCACGTCGCTGTTCTTTGCGGGAATGCATTTCAACGTGGCGTCATTTGTGCCTTTGGCCGCATTCTCGATACTCTTGATTTACCTTTATGAAAAGACGGGGAGTCTGCTGGCGCCAATCACGGCCCACAGCCTGTTCAACTACGCGAACTTTGTGTTCCTGATGCTGGCCGTGACGCCGGCTTCGCCGATCACCGTCAAATGAACGAATTTGAACTGATTGCCCAGTTGAGCGGTTCGCTGCCCTCCAACTCCCAGGTGCTGGCCGGAACGGGAGACGATTGCGCGGTGCTGGATTCGGGCCAGCCGGGCCGGGCGCTGCTGCTCAAGACCGACGCGGTGGTGGAGGGGATCCATTTTTCGCCGCAGACGGAGCCGGAGCGGATCGGCCACAAGGCGCTGGCGCGGTGCCTGAGTGATGTGGCGGCGATGGCGGGGCGTCCCATCGCGGCGGTGGTGACGCTCGGGCTGCCGAAGAATTTCGATCCCGAATTCATCAAGAAAGTTTACGCGGGAATGAACGCGCTGGCCCGCCGCCACGGCGTTGCCATCGCCGGCGGGGAGACGACGTCCAACCCGGAACGGCTCCTGATGTCGGTGGCTGTGCTGGGGGAGGTGGCGCGGAACAAATGCGTGCTCCGCACCGGGGCGCACGGCGGGGACGCGCTGTTTGTGACGGGGGAATTGGGCGGATCGCAGGCGGGGAAACACCTGGACTTCGAGCCGCGCCTGGCGGAGGCCCGCTGGCTGGCGGCGCATTTTGCCATTCATTCGATGATTGATTTGAGCGACGGATTGGCGGGGGATTTGCGGCATTTGCTGGAGGGGGGCGGATTGGGGGCGGAACTGCTCAGCCGCGCCATCCCGATCAGCCGCGCCGCCCGGCTGCGCGCCAAAGCGGAGACTTCGGCCAAAGCGCCGCTGCTGGCGGCGTTGACCGACGGAGAGGATTATGAGCTGCTCTTCACTGTGGCCAGCCGCGAGGCGACGCGGCTGCGGGACGCATGGGCGGGGCAATTTTCCAAAGTCCGGCTCAGTTGCATCGGCAGGATCACGGGGGAGCCGGGATTGAAAATGCGCGATGAAAAAGGGGTTGGTCCCCTCCAAGCAGATGGCTACGTTCATTTCGCATAGCGCGGCGGAGACGCAAGCGCTGGGGGAGGCCTGGGGGCGGGAGTCGCGCGCGGGCTGGATCATCGGGCTGAGCGGAGACCTGGGAGCGGGGAAGACGCAGTTGGTCAAGGGCCTGGCGCGCGGCCTTAACGCGACCGGGCGCGTGGCTTCGCCCACGTTTGCGCTGGCGCATGAATATCGCGGCGGACGATTGCCCCTGTTCCACATTGACCTCTACCGGCTGGCCGCGCGCGAACAAATCATTGCCGCCGGGCTGGAGCCGTATCTCGTCCGGCCCGAAGGGGTGACGGTGGTGGAATGGGTGGAGCGGTGGCTGGAGGGGACCAACCCGGCCGGGCCGCTGGGCGGGAAATTCCGCCGCGCGCGGATCAGAACACTCGGCGAAAGCGAGCGTGAAATAACGTATGAAGATTTTGGCGGTTGAGTTTTCCTCGGGGCAGCGGAGCGCGGCGGTGCTGGAAGAAGGCGGCGCGGCGGCCGCGCCGACGCTGCTGGGGAGCGCGCGGACAACGGAGGGGCGTGGCAACCTTGAACTGGTGGAGCGGGCGCTGGCGGAGGCAAATTGCCGGCGGGAGGAAATCGGGGCGGTGGCGGTGGGGCTTGGGCCGGGTTCCTACACGGGAATCCGGGGGGCGATCGCCCTGGCGCAAGGCTGGCAGTTGGGTCGGGGAGTGAAGACGCTGGGCCTGAGCAGCGTGGAATGCCTGGCGGCGCAGGCACGGGAGGCGGGTTTGCGCGGAGCCGCCGCCATTGTCATTGACGCGCAACGGAACGAGTTTTACCTGGCGCGTTATCAAATTGACGAGGCCGGCTGGCGGGAGGAGGAGGGCCTGCGGCTGGCGGCGTTTTCCGAAATCCAGGCGCTGGCGGCGGCGGGCGGGAGGTTGCTCGGCCCGGACATCGGGCGGTGGTTTCCAGGCGCGAAAAACGTGAACCCGGAGGCGGCAATGCTGGGGAGGCTGGCGGGCGGGCGCCGGGATTTTGTTCCCGGGGAAAAACTGGAGCCGATCTACTTGCGCGAGGCGGCTTTCAAAAAAGCGCCGGCGCCAAGAATCATTCCATAAATCCTGAGAACCCAGCCCACAGATCACGGCCCAAACACTTCCGCCGCCAAGTTGGTGGAGAACGCCGGGGCGGAGGCGCCGAAAGGAAGGTAAATGTGGACCGGGCCGCTGACAAAATCCTCCGGGCCGGGGTCCAGCAAGTTGGCGCCCAGATTGGCGCGGCAGGTCCCGACGCCGCAAGTGAACGTCAAAGTTTGCACCAGATTGGTGTAACGGGCGGGGGCGGCGCCAAGGCGGCCAATGAGCAGGGTGGCGCCGGCGGTTCCGTATCCGATCAGGTTGAACTGCAGGTTGGCGGTGTTGAGGGAAATGTAACACAAGCTGACCGAGGCTGGAGCATAGACGGTGAAGTTGGTGACGATCTCGGTATTGGTTCCGTGTTTCTCGATCTCGAAGTCCCCCTCCTGGATTGGATTGGAAACATTGAAGTTGAAGTTGGTGATGGCGCTCCAGTTGGTGGCGGGGGCGGGGGCGATTTCGTTGTAGTCAGGGACATCACTGAAATCAGTGATGTTGTGCATATTGGTGATGGGGGTGAAATTATTGGTCACGCCATAGGTAAAGTCATTCTTAAAACTCATGGAAAAA
>JBEKOF010000091.1:0-15879 GCA_049522055.1 Verrucomicrobiota bacterium
CTCCGTGGCACTGCCCGCCAACACCAGATTGGCTTCCGCCAAGCTCAAGGTTACCGGCCCGCTCTGCGGATCAGACTTGTCCGCAAAGGTGACCGTCGTTGCCACAATGGCCTCGCTCTCCAGGTCCAGCGCGTGCTCGGCTTTGTAGGCCAGATGGGTGCGCCTGTCCTTCATCTTGGCTCTCCGGCTGTCCCGATCCGTCGGGCTTTCCCACTGCGCATTGGAGACTTTCTTGCCCTTACGCCCGCGATCCAGCCGCCGCAATTCTTCTTCCGTGGGGGTTTCGATCCCTTCGGCCTTGGCCAATCCGCGCAGGTATTCCTTCCAGTCCTGGCCGGTGTCTTTGCGCACGATGCTCTTCATTGCCGCGTTGGCCTCCAAGGTGGTGGCGTCAATCGCCACCGTCTTGCCCCGCAACACCCCTTTCTCTTCCAAGAGATTCAACACAAACACAAATACCCGATTAAAGACTGATTCGGGCAACCGCTGGCGAATAATGGTCATAGAGGCATGAACCGGGGTTTCCTCTGTCAATCCGACGTCCAGAAAGGAACGCAGGCCCAGGCTGTCGGCGCAGCGCCAGGCAATGCCACGCGGGCTGTCCAAGCCCTCGAAATAGCCGATGAAGAGCATGCGGAAATAAACCCCTGGCGGAATGCTGGGCCGCCCGCCCTCCTTGTAATGGAGGCGCGCAGAGCTTTTCGACAAACCCGTCAAAGGCCGCCTCGGCCAGCACGGCGTTGAGTTTGGTGTAGAAGGGATGGCCGGGGCCAGTGGCCACTTGGGCCGTCGGGATGAACAATTCGTCTTGTTTTGGGATGCGTCGTCCAATTGCCATGACTATCTGACGCTCCCACGTCAAAATTGTTCAGTCAATTATATGACTTTTTTAACGGGCTGATAGAGGAAGGAAACCACCATCTCACATTAAATTCACCGGGTCAATATCCACCGTCATCCGGACTTCGTCGGGCAGGGTCAGGCCCGCTTCCAATTCGGCCAGCGCCAGGCTCAAGCGGCTCATTTGCCGCGTCAATAACATGATTTGCCAGCGGTACTCCGTTTTGGTGCGGGCCAGGGGCGCGGCGGCGGGGCCTTTGATGATCAAATCCGAAATGGCCCCGGTGCTCTTGGCCAGTTGGCCCCTCACATAATCCGCCGAGAATTTCACCTTCTCCTCGTTGCGTCCCCGCAGCAGCAGCAGCGCGATGCGGCTGACCGGCGGGTAGCGCAATTGCCGCCGGAACTCCATTTCCTGCTCGTAAAAGCCGTTAAAATCGTGACGGCGCGCGTATTGGATGGCGGGATGGAAGGGGGTGAAGGCCTGCACGAGCACCTCCCCCTCCACGTCGCCGCGCCCGGCCCGGCCCGCCACCTGTGTCAATAATTGGAAAGTCCGCTCGCTCCCGCGAAAATCCGGGATGTGCAGCCCCAGGTCCGCGTGGACAATGCCGACCAGGGTGACATTGGGGAAATGCAGGCCCTTGGCGATCATCTGCGTGCCCACCAGGATGTCAATCTTTCCCGTCCGCACGTCGCCCAGAATGCGCCGGTAATCCTCCTTGCGCTTCAAGGTGTCCGAGTCCATGCGCTCGACGCGCGCGTGGGGAAAGAGCGTCGCCAGCGCCGCTTCCACCCGCTCGGTCCCCAGCCCGGAGTAGCGGATGGCCGGGTTGCGGCATTTCGGATCGGGGCAGACCCGGGGCGCCGCGGCCTCATGGCCGCAGATATGGCACTTGAGTTTTCCCTCCTGGCGGTGATACGTCAGCGACACGCTGCAATCCGGGCATTGGGCCACGTAACCGCACAGCGGGCATTGCAGGGAGGTGGAGAAGCCGCGGCGATTGAGGAAGAGCAGGGTCTGCTCCTTTCGCTCCAGCCGTTTCTGGATGGCCTCCTTCAAGACCGGCGAAAAAATGGCGTGGGTCTTCGCCTTCCGCGCGACCTGGCGCATATCCACCACCCGGACGATCGGCATCTTCTTGTCATCCGCCCGCGTGGGCATTTCCAGCAGGCGGTATTTTCCCTTTTGCGCGTTGTAAAAACTTTCCATGCTGGGGGTGGCCGAGCCGAGCACCACCACCGCGTCTTCCATGCGCGCGCGCACCACCGCCACGTCGCGCGCGTGGTAGCGCGGGGCCTCCTCCTGTTTGTAGGAATGCTCGTGCTCCTCGTCCACGATGATCAGCCCCAGCCGCTCCACCGGCGCGAAGACGGCGGAGCGCGCCCCGATGGCGATGCGCGCCCGGCCCTGCCGGATTTTGTGCCATTCGTCATGCCGTTCGCCCGCCGACAAATGGCTGTGCAGCACCGCCACCAAAGTCTGCTGCGGACCCGAGCTGAAGCGGGCCTTGAACCGCTCCACCGTTTGCGGCGTAAGGGAAATCTCCGGCACCAGCACAATCGCGCCCTTTCCCTGCAACAGGGCCAGCGCGATGGCCTGCAAATAGACTTCCGTTTTGCCGCTGCCCGTCACCCCGTGCAAGAGGAACGGGCGGCGCGCCGCACCACTCCCGTTCATGGCGGCGGTGATCTCCCCCAGCGCGCGCCCCTGTTCCGCGTTCATCGTCAGCGCCTGCGTCGGCAGGATGGTTTCCCGGGCGTAAGGGTCGCGCTCGGAGATTTTCGGCGCCACGACCAGCAACCCCTTGTCCTCTAGGCGCCGGACCGTTTGGGTAGCCGCGCCGGTGACGCGCAACAACTCCTGCAACGGCGCCTCGGCGCGTCCGCGGGCAAATTCCAGGATTTCCTCCTGCCGCCGGCTCAATTTTGGGGCCTCGCCCTGGGGCGGCAGCGCGCGCACGAACAGTTGTTCCCGCCAGCCCGCCTTTTCCTTCCGCACCGCCTCGGGCAACACCGTCCTCAGCGCCACTTCCGGCCCGCAGCAGTAATACTCCCCCATCCAGCGCGCCAGCCGCAGGATTTTCGGGCTGACGTGCGGCTGTTGTCCGATCACCTTGAGCAGCGGGCGCAAATTGGGGTGCGGCGAGGTCTCGAGCAAATCGGTCACGCAACCCAGCACCTGGCGATGGGCAAAGGGCGCCTTCACGCGCGTGCCCACCTGCACCTCCATTTCAGCGGGGATGAGGTAATCAAACTCTTTGCCCAAGGCCAGATCGAGCGTGACACGAGCGATCATAGGGCAAGAGAACTCCAAAGGGTGCATTTCACTTTTTTGGGTGACTCCTGTCGGCGAAAAAGCGCCTTAAGATTTCGGACCTTTCAATTGAAAATTGGTCATCGGTTATCGCAAGAGTCGTCTCCAGACCGTCGCCGGGCAACCGTCTTCTGCCGGGTTTGGCCGTCGCAATGGACTTTCCCGCTCGGAGAGTTGCTGGGGCGTCATGCCGATTGTGTTTACATGACAAATGACAAATGCTCAATGACCAATTCTCAATCGTTTCAATCGCTGAAATCCAGTCCACGACACAACAGCACCCAAGAAAGTGATGTGCGCCCAACTCCAAAGGGGTCGCATTAAAAAGCTTAAAGAAAGTTGATGGCTGGTTTAGTCTTGCGGAAATGGTGCCCTGAAAACGCAACACACACCATCTTTTGCCCCTTGAACTTGCGACGTCGTTTACGATGGGTTGTTTTCTGGCTCGCGCTGGCCCTGCTGGCTGGTTGGAGCTGGCAGTCCTGGCGCGAGCGCCGGTTTGATCCCTGCATCCTGGCCGCGGCCCATCGTTACCAGGTTGATCCCGCGCTGCTCAAGGCCGTGATCTGGCAGGAAAGCCGATTTTTTCCCCACTCCCGCGGCGGCAAAGGGGAACTGGGCCTCATGCAAATCAGTGACGCCGTTGCGCAGGAATGGGCCAGGGACGCTCATGTTTCCCCGTTTGAGCACCTCGCCTGTTTGGATCCGGCCACCAACACCCTGGCCGGCGCATGGTATCTGAATAAACTTCTGCAACGTTACCAGGAAACCGACAACCCCGCCGCCTACGCCCTGGCCGATTACAATGCGGGCCGCAAAAATGTCCTCAGATGGATCAACGGCGCGGCGGCGACCCGCAGCCAGGTTTTTCTGGAGCAGATTGATTTCCCCTTCACCCGCGCCTACGTCGGCGCCATCCTGCGCCGCGCCGACCACTACAGGCCGATGTGAGGCGTTGCATCGCTTTCTTCCAAGGAGCCTTAATCAAGTCCAATGAAGCCAAAAAAGGGAACACTACGCGCATATCACTTTCTTGGGTGCGGTTGTGTCGTGGACTGGATTTCAGCGATTGAAACGATTGAGAATTGGTCATTGAGAATTGGTCATTTGTCATGTAAAGACCTTCGGTATGACGCCCCAGCAACTCTCCGAGCGATTATGGCATGAACCCGCCATCCAACGGTTTTAGCTTTCAGCAGGCCGCCCGGAGCGCCATGCTGCGCGCCGGGTTCAAGCCGGATTTCCCCCCGCGGGTTCTCGCGGAGGTGAACGCGTTTTCCATTCCCGTCCCGGCCCCGGCCGGCCGGGATTTGCGCGGGCCGCTCTGGTCGAGTATTGACAACACCGATTCGCGCGACCTCGATCAAGTGGAATGGGCCGAACGCCTGCCCAATGGGAACATCCGGGTCCTGGTCGGCGTGGCCGATGTGGACGCGGTGGTCAAGCCCGGCTCGGCCACCGACCTCAATGCCAGCGGGAACGCCACCTCCGTTTATACCGGCGGGCCGGTTTTTTCCATGCTGCCCGAACGGCTTTCCACCGATCTGACCTCGCTACGCCAGGACCAGGACCGGCCGGCGATCCTCATGGAATTTGTCATGGGAAACGATGGCCAGGTCACTTGCGCGGACGTTTGCGCCGCGACCCTGCGCAATCAGGCCAAATTGAATTACGACCAGGTTGGAAAATGGCTGGACACCCAATCGGGCGCCCCCTGCGATGGCGCCATCCCGGCGGGGCTGTGCGAGCAATTGCGCCTGCAGCAGGAGGCCGGCCAGCGGTTGAAACGCTTCCGCATCGAACACGGCGCCCTCACCCTGGGCGGCGTGGAAAGCGTCCCCGTGGTGGTGGACAATCAGGTGCAGCAGTTCGCGGTTTTGCCGGAAAATTCGGCGCGCGACATCATCGAAAGTTTCATGATCGCCGCCAATGTCGCCATGGCGCAGTTCTTGCGCGGTCGCAATTCCCCCTGCCTGCGGCGCGTGGTGCGGACACCCAAACGCTGGGACCGCATTCTGGAAATCGGCGCTCATTTTGGCGTCACGCTGCCGGCGGAGCCTGACCCGCGTCCGCTGGGGGAATTCCTGGCGGCGCGCAAGCAAGCCGATCCGGCCCATTTCCCCGAGCTTTCGCTGGCGGTTTTAAAAGCGATGGGGCCGGGCGAATATATTGTGGAGCATCCGGGAACCGAACAGGTGGGGCATTTCGGATTGGCGCTCAATGACTACACGCATTCCACCGCGCCCAACCGCCGCTACGCGGATTTGGTGGTGCAACGGCTTTTGAAGGCCAGCATCCGCGGCGCGCCTCCGCCTTATACCGAAGCCGAGCTGGCCGCCCTGGCCGCGCACTGCACCGACCGCGAGTCGGCGGCGCGGAAGGTCGAACGCTTTATGATGAAGGTCGCCGCCGCCGCGATGCTCGGCCCGCAAATCGGGCGCCAATTCGACGCGATTGTCACCGGCGCTTCGCCCAAGGGCACCTACGCGCGGCTCTTGAGCGTGCCGGCCGAAGGCCGGATTATCCGCAACGAACGCGGCCTGGATTTGGGCGACCTGGTGCGCGTCCGCTTGACCGGCGTGAACCCGAATCTGGGGTTCATTGATTTCGAGCGGGTCGCCCCCTAGGGCGGTTTAAAACCAAACCCGCGCCGCGCTGGCGCGCCTGATTGCCGCGCGCGCTACTGCGAATGTTCGTTGTCGTACCAGCGGATGGCCTCGCGCAGCAGCTCGGTCCCGCTGCCCAGGTTCAGTTTTTCCTTCATGCGCGCGCAGTAGGCCTGCACCGTCTTGAGGCTGATGCGCAGCCTCTCGGCGATTTGCCGCGTGCCCAATCCCCGGCCCAGCATGTCGAAGACCTCCAGTTCCCGGTCGCTCAATTGCTCCAGCGGCGACTGGCTGGCCAACTTTTTGCCCTCCACAAATTGGGCCGTCATCGCCTCCGCCAGCGGGCCGCTCAAGTAAATCTTCCCCTCCCGTATACGCCGGATGGCTTCAATGACCTCCTTGGTGGTCTCCCGCTTCATCACATATCCGCGCGCTCCCGCCCGCAGCGCCCGTTGCGCGTAATGGGATTCCTCGTGCATGGAAAGCACCAGCACCGCCACTTCCGGATAAGACTCCTTCAAATCCTTGATCAACTCGATGCCCGATGAATCCTTCAATGAAATATCCACCACCGCCACATCGGGCCGGCGCGCGCCGATGGCCGCAAAGGCCTCCGGCGCGCTCTCGCTTTCTCCGCAGACCGTCAGGTCGGCTTCCTGCTGGATTAAATTAGTGAGCCACTCGCGCACCAGCGGGTGATCATCCACAATGAACACCTTCCCTTTATGCTTGTCGGTCTGAGAGTTCATTCTTCGTTGGCCCCTCCTTCTTCGGCGGCGCGGCGGAGGAACACGAGCATCGGACAAATGTGCCTCCGGTCGGATTGAGATCAATCTCAAAATCACCCCCAATCATCGCCGCCCGGTGCGCCATGATGCGCGTCCCCAATCCCCGGCCCTGTTGCCATCCCTCGGGCAGCCCCACCCCGTCGTCTTCCACCGTGAGCGTGATCCGGCCTTTCTGCTCCGAAAGCGTGATGACGATCCGTTTTGCCTTCCCGTGCCGGATGGCGTTGCTGACCCCCTCCTGCGCGATGCGGTAAAGGTGCGTCGCCGTGGCCGCGTCTTCGATCAGCACCGGCGCGTCATGCTCGAACACACAGACCACCTTCGACCATTTGGTCAGGCTGGCCGACAGTTCCTGCAGCGCCGCCATCAGCCCTTCGGCCTCCATGTCCACCGGATAAATTCCCCGGGCCAGCTCGCGCGCCATCAAAATCCCGTTTTCCACCAGCTCGACAATCGTGCGCGCCTGCGCCGCTTCCGGGCGCGCCTCCGCCTCCAGCCTTTCCCGCAGCACCTGGCCCGCCAGGGCCGTGCCCGTCAAATGCTGGCAAAGGCTGTCATGCAAATCGCGTCCGATCCGCCGCTGTTCCCTTTCGCTCACCTCCAGGAGTTCCTTTTCCAGGCGTTCCCGTTCGGCCATCTCCTCCGTCAGGGCCTGCGTTCTTTGCCGCACCCGGTTCTCCAGATCCTTCTGAATCGAATGCAGGCTGGCCAGAAGCCAGACCACGATGCCATAGAAAGTCAGCAAGATCGTTGAATTCCAGATGGGAATGAACGGACTTGAGTAATGAGCCCCCGCCGCCAAATCCCCCAGTATCCAGACCACCACGCTCAGGACCGAAAGGCAAAGGCCATAGCGTTTGCCGACAAACCACGTGGCCAGCCCGATCCCAAGCAAATAAAAAACCGAAAAGTAAATCTCGAAGCCGGTCCAATAATCAATCTCCCCCACCAGGGCGAGAAAGCCCAAACTCACCACCATCCAGAACAGCCGCGAGCGCCGCTCAAGTTTTTGGGGCAGTTTCATCAGTTGGCCTGCATGGCTTCCAGCTCAATACGAAGGTGTTTACATGACAAATGACCAATTCTCAACGACCAATTCTCAAAGCTTTCCATCGCTCAAATCCAGTCCACGACACATCAGCACCCAAGAAAGTCATATGGGCCCCCTTTCGCCCGCCCACCCCCATTCCCTCTTGCCTCCTGAATGAACAGACGCAAAGATTAGGCTGTCTTGTTTATGGTGAACAGATTAGACCAGATGATGCGCCGCCACCGACCACGCTTTTGGGCCGCCGGGCTTGTCCTGGCACTGTTCTGCCTGGCGCCGGTCTCCGCTCTGGCCGAGGCGACCTTTGAAGCCGCGCTCGACCGCGCTTCCATCGGCTTGGGGGAATCGGCGACTTTGTCGCTCACTGTGGAAGGGGGAACCCTCCAAAGCCAGCCCGCCTTCCCGCCGGTGCCGGGCATTCAATACGGCGGCACCAGCACCCGGCAGGAAATGTACCTGGACGGGGCGCGCTTCTCGGCCAAGAACATTATCTCCGTTGATTTACATCCCGCTCACGAAGGCACTTTCATCATCCCCGCCATCCAGGCAAGGGTTGACGGAAAAATCTTGGCGAGCAAGCCGTTGCGATTAACGGTCACCAAGGGAAACCTGCCCGATGCGTCCCAAAATCCCCAGGGGGTTTTCATGCGGCTGGTCGTGCCGACGACCAATCTTTTTGTCGGCCAGGTGGTCCCGTTGGAAATCAAATGCTATTGCCAGGATGCCAACATCCAGCAGGCCCCGCAGTTGACCAGCGACGTCTTCACCATTGGCAACACCACTGAATTCCGCCAAGGCCCCCAAGTCAACTTCCGCGGCACCCCTTACAATTTTTTGAGCATGCGCGCACAGATCACCCCCACAAAAACCGGCGCGCTCACCCTCGGCCCGGCCACCTGGAATCTGACCGTGGTCACCTCGAGGAGTTTTTTCGGCGCCAACGGATATCCCACCACTGTCAACAGCGACGTGTTGGTCTTCCACGTCCAGCCCGTTCCCACCAACAACGTTCCCCCCGGCTTCACCGGCGCGGTGGGCCAGTTTTCCCTCGCCCAATTCGAGGCCGCTCCGGCCACAGTGGCCGTCGGCGACCCCATCACCTTAAAAATCCGCATCGCCGGCACAGGCTCCTTCGACTCGGTCAGGCTCTCGGCGGAGCAACTGGGCTGGCGCGATTTCAAGACCTACCCCCCCGCCAGCAAGTTTGAGAGCACCGATCCGCTGCAAATTGAAGGCTCAAAGTATTTCGAGCAGGTCATCACTCCCCAAAATGTCGGCATCAAGGAAATCCCGGCCTTTGCCTTCAGCTATTTTGACCCGGAGAGCAAATCATTCAAGACCCTGGCGCATCCGGCGATTCCTTTAACCGTGCAGCCCTCCGCTGCCACGCCCCAGCCCACCGTCGTTTCCGCCGTGCCGGCGCCCGGCGCCCCGCCGCCGGCCCAGGAAATCGTCAACATCAAGGAATGGCTGGGCCCCATCGCTCTGGCCGGGCCGCCCTTGATTCAGCGCCCAGCCTTCCTGGCCTGGCAAGCCGGGGCGCTCCTGGCCTGGATTTGCGCTTTGCTCTGGCGCCGCCAAAAGGACAAACTGGCCAACAACCCCCGCCTGCGCCGCCGGCGCCAAGTGGCCCGCCTGGTGCGACAAGGGTTGACCGAACTATCCGCCCACGCCGCCGCCAACGACGCGGAGGCCTTTTACGCCGCGGTTTTTCGTCTGCTCCAGGAGCAACTGGGCGAGCGGCTCGACTTGCCCGCCTCGGCCATCACCGAAGCCGTTTTGGACGAGGCGCGCGGCAGGGGCCTGGGCGAAGCCACCGAGGCGCTGCTGCGCGAGTTATTCCACGCCTGCAACCAATTCCGCTACACGCCGGAACACACCGCCCAGGAACTGGCCTCGCTGATTCCAAAGGTCAAAACCGCGCTGGCGGAGTTGCAGAGCATGACCCCGCCGGCCCCGGCGCCGGGCCTCAACAAACTGGCGCGGGGCGCCGGCTGCCTCGCGCTCCTCCTCTGGGCCGCCGACGCGCGCGCCGACTCTCCCGCCGCGCAATTCGAGCTGGCCAACACCCTTTACAATGAAGAAGAGTACGCCCCCGCCGCCGCCGCCTACGAAAAAATGACCCAGACCGGCCCCGTCTCGGCCGCGCTTTATTTCAACCTCGGCAACGCCTGGTTCAAGGCCGGCCAGGTGGGGCGGGCCATCGCCGCCTACCGGCGGGCGGAGGAATTGGCGCCCCGCGACGCCGATGTTCGCGCCAACCTCCAATTTGCCCGCAGCCAGTCCGGCGTCGGCGCGCCGGCCATCCCGGGAAATCTTTGGACCCGCTGGGTCGTCAGGCTCACCGTGGACGAATGGACTAAAATCTCCTCCCTCTTCGTTGGGTTTTTTTTCCTGATGTTGACAGCGCGGCAAATCTGGCCCGCCTGCAAAAAATCCACCGCGACCCTCACCGCGGCGCTGGCGGTGGCGGGCCTCTGGTTCATGGCCTGCCTGGGCCTGGCGCTCTACGCCCGCTTCGGCGCGCAGTCCTCCGTGGTCATCGTCCCGGAGGCCGTCGTGCGCAGCGGCCCTCTGGACGTCTCCCCCAGTGCCTTCATCGCCCATGACGGCGCCGAACTGCTCGTGCTGGACCGCAAAGACGACTGGCTGGAAGTCGCCGATGCCGCCCAGCACAAAGGCTGGGTCCCCCAAAAAGACGTCGCTCTGGTGCCCTAGCGCATTTTAAATAAAACCGTAGTCGCAGAAACGAGTGGTTTTCGGGGAGCGCGGGCGTCCTCGCCCGCCGTGTTCGGCGTCTCGCCGAGCACATTCCCACAATTTCTCGGCTGCAGTTTTTCTTAAACCGCCCTAAACGCCCTCGTCACAGCGGCCTTCATTTCGGGACGACGGTGACCTTGCCTTGGGTGGCGTCATAATCAAGTTTCATCCCGGCGGGCGCCGTGGGCAGCTTGCCAATATAATGCATCGTCACCAACTCCTCCAAATCCTTCGGGTAGCGGCCTTCCTGCGCGTTGAAGAGCTGGCAATTCTCGTTCAGCGACGTCAAATCCACCGTTTTGACAGCCAGTCGCTGCGCTGCCGCCATCCCGCCCAGATAACCGTTCGGGCTGCCCTGGGGCGGGCTGTTCTGCGGCGGGCTGCTGACGGTGGGCGCGGGCGGAGGCGCGGCCGCGGGCGCGGGCGGGGGCGCATTCTTTCCCTTGCCGCAACCCGCCAGAACAAGTCCGGCAGCCAAAAATACCGGCCAACAGGTGTTTTTCATGCCCAAAATCTAACCCGCATTTCGCAAAAAAACCAGTAATTTCCCAGCCTCTTCCAGCCGCGGGCCGCATCTTGACACTCCCGCCACGCCATTTCCCACTTCCCTCGCCCCACGAAGCGGGGTGGGTCAGGGAGAGAATCCCCCGAACTCTGAACCAGTTACCAACCCGCGTTTGCTTGAAATGCGGCTTGTCAAATCCAGGATCATTGCTGGCGCAGACGGAAGAATTGCGGCGCGCTTCCCATTTCCAGCCACACGGAAAAGTTGGACGTGCCCGGGACCGGCGTGTTGGTGACGGCGATCCAGCTCGAAGCGGGCAAGGATGCCGTGCATTCCAAGCCGAAGCCGGCGGCGTTGGTTGGCCAACTGAGTGTAATGTGGAGCGGATCGGACTGTTGGATTTGCAGCTCGGGCAAGACCGGCCCGGAGCCATTCGTGGGCGTGGCCACGGCGATGCCTTGGACGCCGTTGGCCAGCGAATACGGGAAGACGATTTGACCGTTGTTGTTCAGGCCGTTGTTCCCCGGCGATCCCAAGCCGATAACGGTGGAGCCGAAGAGGGAATCCCCTTCCGCAATCACCTTGTCAACTATAGGAGCGGTCCCCGCCAGAACCGCCCACTGGCCAGAGGAATCCGTGCCGAAGCAAGCCACCGTGCCGGCGGCATTTACCGCGGGGAACTGGTCTCCGGGCGCCCCGCCTCCGGCGACGGTGATCTGGGTCACCACCCCGTTGGTGCTGATGAAGTCGCCCTCGGTTAAATTGGTGAGGGTGGCCCAGAAAACAACAGCGCCGCTGTCGCTGATTTTCGGAAAAGATTCCAGGGAAGAGAACTGCGACCCGGAGCCGGTTTGTGCCAGATTGGTGGCGCCCTCCGGCCCGACAAAGATGCCGGACGTCCCGTCGGCGAGATTGCCGCAGTAGGCAACCTGGCCGGCGGCGTTGATGGAGGTGCCGCCAAACGGGCTGCCGCTCGAGAATATGCCGCCACCTTGGGCGATGGTGTTGTAGCCCCCGCCGCCAGCCGGTTCTGTGAAGACCCCTTGCGGGCCGAACGGGTTGCCGCCGCTGCCTTTCAACTGTCCGGAAAAGGAGACCACCCCGCCACGGATACACGGATTGTTCCAAGCGACGTAAAAGGGACAGTTGGTGTCCCCTGATTCGACGATGACGGCGGTGGATAAGCCGACGCCGGTGAGGATAGCGGGATTGTAATTGTCGTAAATGAAGAACGCCACCGTGCCATCATCGTCAATGGCGGGAAGGCTTACTAGACTGGTGTTGCCGACATGGAAGGAGAACTCGCCGGTGCTGGTGTCCGCGATGGTCGTGGTGGTGGCGCCGTCGGTGCGGTAAACGCCCTCCACGCCCGATGTCATCGTCCCGGTAAAAGCGACCACTCCCGAATCATTGATGGCCACCGCCCCGAAGTCGCTGAATGTCCCTGTGTTGTCAATCACACTGGCGAAGGTGTAGTTGCCAGCCCACGCCGGTGCGATAGGAAGCAGCCACAACAAGGTTGTCATAGCAGCAAACCATCGGGACGCTGGAGATTGAAAGCTGAGAAAAGACGATTTCATAAGTTTTGGGCGGCAACTTTAACTTCCTAGTCAATCGTAAATCTCCCTCTATAAACGGAATTCTGTCAATCCACCATTTTTGTCCGATTACGGGCAAATTAAGTTGCGAACCAGCCGTGAAAATCGAAGCCGGGAGACTCTCGGCGATGAAAGCTCCCGCCGCAGCAGATCCGCCGCGATTTCCTTCACCATTGAATTCCCAGCCAGTTCCTGCTCCAATGGAGTCTTGTGAACCCGTCATTAGGAAAACTGAGTGCCATCGAAATCTCCCAAAAAACCAAGCTGCAGCCGATTGAAGCTGTCGCGGCCAAGGTCGGCATCAAGGAGGAGGACCTGGAGTTGTATGGCAAGACCAAGGCCAAGATCAGCCTTGACCTTTACCGGCGGCTGCAAGACGCCCCGACAGGCAAGCTGATCCTGGTGACAGCGATCCACCCGACTCCCGTCGGCGAAGGCAAGACCACCACGAGTATCGGATTGGCCGACGCCCTCAATCGGCTGGGCAAGAAAACAATCCTCTGCCTGCGCGAACCGGCCGTCGGACCATGCTTTGGTGTCAAGGGCGGTGGCACCGGCGGGGGCTACGCCCAGGTCGCTCCGATGGAGGAGATCAATCTGCACTTCAATGGAGATTTCCATGTCGTCACTTCGGCCCACAACCTGCTGGCGGCGATGCTCGATAACCATCTGCACTTCGGCAACGCCCTGGGCATTGACCAGCACCAGATTGTTTGGCGGCGGGTCATGGACATGAACGAACGCGCTCTGCGCGAGATCGTCATTGGCCTCGGGGGCGCCGGCAACTCCATCCCGCGCGTGTCGGGCTTCGATATTACGCCGGCGTCCGAGGTCATGGCCACCCTCTGCTTCTCCGACTCGTTGGCCGAACTGAAGGCGCGGCTGGGCCGGATCGTCCTGGCCTGCTCGCATGCTGGCAAACCCATTACCGCGCGCGACCTCAAGGCGGATGGCGCGATGACTGTCTTGATGCGCTACGGCCTGCAGCCCAACCTCGTGCAGACGTTGGAGAACAATCCGGCCCTCATCCACGGTGGACCCTTCGGCAACATCGCCCACGGTTGTAACAGCGTCACGGCGACTAAACTGGCCTTGCGCCTGGCCGATTTCACGGTCACCGAAGCCGGCTTTGGCGCGGACCTCGGAGCGGAGAAGTTCGTCAATATCAAGTGCCGCAAAGCCGGTTTGCGCCCGGATTTGGCCGTGCTGGTCGCCACCGTGCGGGCGTTGAAGTATCAAGGGGGCATCAAGGTGGCGGAACTGGGCAAGCCGAACATCCCGGCCCTGGAAGCCGGTTTGCCCAACCTCCTCAAGCATATTAACAATCTCCAAGCCTTCGGCTTGCCGGTCATCGTCTGCATCAATGTCTTTGCCAGCGACACTCCTGATGAATGGCAAGTCATCCGCGATACCTGTGTCAATGCCCGCGTGCCGCTTGCCCTCTCGGATCATTTTGCCCGCGGCGGCGCCGGAGCGGAAGATCTCGCCCGGTTGGTGCTCGACACCACCGCCCTCTCCGCCAACCGCGCCCTGAACTTCACTTATCCCGATAAGCTGCCTTTGCTCGAAAAGGTGCGTCGGATTGCCCGGAACATTTATGGCGCCGATGATGTGGTGGCCGAAGGAAAGACCGCCGACAAGCTCCGCTCCTTCGAGGATGCTGGCTTCGGCGATCTGCCAATCTGCATGGCCAAGACCCAGTACTCCTTCTCCGCAGACCCGAACCTGAGAGGCTGCCCACGAGGTTTCACGGTACCTTTGCGCGACGCCCGTCTCAGCGCCGGTCCGGGCTTTGTGGTGGTTTTCACTGGCGACATCATGACTATGCCCGGCCTGCCTAGAGTTCCCGCCGCCGAAGCGATGGACGTGGATGCCAAAGGCAATACCGTCGGTTTGTTCTGAATAATCAGGGAACAAACGTCCCTTGAAGCGGATCCCTGTCGGCTGCACTCATTTCTGGTTCATCGGTTGTGGCGTCAGAGGCAGAATCCTCAGAGGGCCAGCCCCAACTGCGTCCCCTCCGGCCGCCGAAAGTCAGCAGCGGACAACTCCGGGCCTTCCTCGGGCAGCCCTACCTTCCGGCGCGCGACGTGGAACATCCGCGAAATCTGCTCGGCAAAAATCCCCTCCCCGCGCATCCGCGACCCGAAACGCGAATCGTTCAGTTTGCCGCCGCGCATGGCGCGGATTCGGTTCAACACCTTCTCCTTTTTCCCCGGAACATTCCGTTCCAGCCACTCCTCAAAAATCGGCGCCACCG
Organism: Verrucomicrobiota bacterium; assembly: GCA_049522055.1. Lineage (GTDB taxonomy): Bacteria > Verrucomicrobiota > Verrucomicrobiia > Limisphaerales > Palsa-1400 > JBEKOF01. Next base: position 14,723 of record JBEKOF010000091.1, read on the forward strand.
TCAGCGGCAACCGCAGGATTTCAGTGTACGCCCACCCGGCCCCGGCGGCCTTGGCCGCGGCCAGCACCGCCGGCATCTCGTGATCGTTCAGCGCCGGGATGACCGGGGCCACCAGCACCCCCACCGGCACTCCGGCCTTCGCCAAGGCCTCCACCGCCGCCAGCCGCATTTTGGGCGATGCCGCCCTCCGCTCCAGTTTGCGGGCCATCTCGCCATCCAGCGAGTTGATGGACAGATGCACCATCACCGCCCGATGCGCCGCCAGTTCCCCCAGCAGATCAAGATCGCGCGTCACGAGATAGTTCTTGGTGGTGATGCCGACCGGATTCCTGAATTCCGCCAAAACCGCCAGGCATCGGCGCGTCAATTGCAGCCGGCGCTCGATGGGCTGGTAGCAGTCGGTGACCCCGCTCAGGGCCAGCGTTTGCGGTTTCCATTTCGGCGACGAAAGCTCCCGCCGCAGCAGCTCCGGCGCATTTTCCTTCACCATGATTTTCGATTCGAAATCCAAACCGGCGGAGAAACCCAGATACTCATGCGTCGGACGCGCATAACAGTAGGAGCACCAATAAAGTGCTCTCATTCAGAGTTGTCAGGGATATCGGATTTCATCTTTTGTCCTGCACCCGCTACCCACTGGACTGGAAAAAGGACTTGAAAATCTGTCGAACAGGAGGAAAATCACGAGAAAGGCCCACGCTGGTCGTGGGCAAGAAATCACATGTGAAATGTCAAGTTAGATGCGCCCGGCATCAGTAACAACAAAATGATGACCTCATGATAACCTCAATTCATACGTTGATTTACTCCGACGATGCTAACGCAACGCGGGCGTTTCTGCGTGACGTCCTTGGGTGGATGTGCGTGGCCGAGGATTTCGATAAAGATTGGCTCATTTTCAAATCGGGGCCGAGCGAGTTAGGCGTGCATCCGACTCACAGCGAATGGGAAGGCAAAGCCTACGACTTTCCACGTCACCATGCGATTTCGTTGATGTGCGACGACATCGATTCGACGGTCGGCGAATTGCGCGCGAAAGTTGTTCTCTGGCTTGTAAATTGCTTTTTCATAGAAGTTATTCACAGGAGATTTAGGCCGGTTTTGGGGACATTAGTTGCAGAACCCATGACCCGTGGGCGAGTTGGTTTTTGGTGTGC
>JBEKOF010000092.1:0-15876 GCA_049522055.1 Verrucomicrobiota bacterium
GCCATCTACGCGCCGCATCGGGAGCAGGCGGTATTCGAGCGGGTGCGCAAGCTCAACCAGGGGCCGATCACCGACGAGTCGTTGCGGGCGATATATCGGGAGATCATGTCCAGCGCGCTCTCGCTGGAAAAGACCATGACCATCGCCTACCTGGGCCCCGAGGCGACGTTCACGCACCAGGCGGCGATCCAGAAATTCGGCGCGAGCCTTCGCTATTCCGCGCAGAAAACCATCGCCGATGTGTTCGCCGACGTGAGCAAGAACCGCGCGGATTACGGAGTGGTGCCGGTGGAAAATTCCACCGAAGGGGTGGTGAGCCACACGCTGGACATGTTCGTGGAGAGCGATCTGAACATCGTGGCGCAAATTGTGCTGCCGATCCGTTATTGCCTGGCGGGCCGGACCTTGAGCAAAGAGGTGCAGCGCCTGTACGTCCACCCGCAGGCGCTGGCGCAATGCCGGCTCTGGGTGCAGCGCAACCTGGCGAAGGCGGAGATCATGGAAACGTCGTCCAACGCGCGTTCCGCCGAATTGGCGGCGGGGGCCGGGGCGCATGAGTCCGGCCCGGCGCGCCGGCTCAGAACCGCGGCGATCACGGGCGTGCTGGCGGTGGAGAAATATCACTTGAAAATCATTGAGCCGAACATCCAGGATTTCACAGGCAACGCGACGCGGTTCCTGGTGCTGGGCCGCCAATGCGCCCCGGCGACCGGGCGGGACCGCACGAGCCTGGTGCTGAGCGTGGCCGACGAGGTGGGGGCGCTCTACAACGCGCTGGCGCCGTTCCGGCGGCACCAGTTGAACATGACCAAAATCGAGTCGCGGCCGAGCAAGCGGAAGGCGTGGGAGTATTTCTTTTTTATTGACTGCGACGGGCATCAGAGCGACCGGAAAGTGGCGCGGGCCATCGCCGGGCTGAAAGACGTGTGCAATTTCGTGAAGATACTCGGCTCCTACCCCAATGGAGAATAACGCGGCAATCTGGAATTGAACCTTGAACCCATCCGGCAGTCATCGCACGCGGCGGGCCACCACGGATGATCTGGCGCAGTTGCAGGCGCTGTGGGGCGAGGCGCGGTTTGCGGTGGAGGAGTTGGAAAAGCGCTTCACCGAATTCCAGGTGGCCGCCGACCGGCAGGGGAGCATCGCGGCGGCGATCGGATTGCAACTTTCCGGCAGCCAGGGGCATATCCACAGCGAGACCTTCGCCGACTTTGCGCTGACGGACACGTTGCGTCCGCTGCTCTGGCAGCATCTGCAGGTGGTGGCGCAAAGTTACGGCTTGTATTTGCTCTGGACGCGGGAAACCGCGCCGTTTTGGAGGAAAGACGCGGGGTTCAGCCAGGCGCCGCCGGAATTGCTGGCCAAGCTGCCGCCCGAGTTGGGGGCGCCGGGGCCGGGATGGCTGGCGTTGCGGCTGCGCGAGGAGGGGGCCGAACCCGAAGCGCTGGCCCGGCAATTCGAGCTGTTCAAGATTGCCGAACAGGAGAAGCGCGAAAAGATTTTGCGTCGCGCCCGCGCTCTGCGGATTCTGGGAACACTGCTGGCGGGGGCGCTTTTCGTGGCGGGCCTCCTGGTCCTAATCTATTTCGCCCGACACCGAAACAGGTGACGGGGGGACTTGGGCACAGATTAAATTGAGGGCGGGCCATCGAAGAGCCTCAATCCATCCAGGCGGGGAATTGGATGTGGGTGGCGGCGTAGCCGGTGTCGTAATTGTTGTTCCAGTAGAGGTTCCACAAATTCCTGGCGCGCTGGTAACGGACCGAGCTGTCGAAGAAGAGCACGTTGACGCCTTGATCATGACGGGCGATGGCGAAATGTTTCATTTCGGCGTCCACGCCGCTCCATTGGCCGTTGAAGTCCGGGGGAGCGGCATCGGGAGTGGGGCCGCCGCCGCGCCACATGGCGTCGGCAAAGAGGGGGATGTTGGAAGGCTGGGGCACGTCCCATTTGCGCCAATTCCAGGCGGTGGGGCGGCCCTGGATGTTCTGGACCGAGGCCGGGGGATTATAGACCCAGATGTTGAGGCCGTAACTACAGGTCAGGGGCAGGGCGGGATTGGAGGGATCGGGAATGGCCGCGGCCCAAACGGTGGTTGGCCCGCCCCAGTCCACGGCCTGCGGGCTGTTGTCGGCGACCTGGGTTTCCTGGGCGCCCGGTCCGCGACGCCTGGTGGCGCTGGGGCAGTAGCGCACATCCGGGGCTTTGAGATAAGTGTTGGCCAGGGCGGCGATCCATTCGCCGCGCGCCCAGAACACGCTGGTGCCGGAACTGAAGTAATTATTGTTGGCTTCGGTGTAATTTTGCCAGGCGACCCACCATTGGCGGAGATTGGATTTGCACTCGGTGGCGCGAGCGCGCGCTTTGGCCTGGCTCAAGACCGGCAGGAGCAACGCGGCCAGGATGCCGATCACGGCGATGACGACGAGAAGCTCCAGCAACGTAAAGCCGGCGGGGCGGCGGCGCGTTTGGAAGGAGGCGTTCTTCATAACATCTGTCGCGTCTTCAACACGTAGCAAATCCGGCGTGGAGCGGCAGCAATAATGTTTGGCGTGTCATTCCATTTGGGAGCATTGCAATCTCCAGGCGCCGCCGCGGCGCCGGCCCGGCGGGAGCGTCGCCCCGCCTAAATGCGGGCTACTCGATGGTCAGGCCCACCATGAACGGCCCCGGATTGAACATGGTGGAAACGTAGTCAATGGTGGCGACCTGCTTGTCGGGCTTGGGGTTGTCAATGGTGGTGCGATAGAGATGCACGCAGGCGCTGGGGTTGTTTTGCTTGAGGTAAGGATTTGTGCCCAGCCAGGCCAGTTCGGTTTGCGGCGCCGGAAGCATGTCCAGTTCTTGTGGAATCCAGCCGTCCACGCAGCGGAGGGTGTGGGTGCCGCCGTCCAGGTTCAGCTCCTCCTGGGAGCCGTCGGCATAATGGAAAATCAACTTGGCAAAGGTGAAATGGCCTCCCGGGGCCACGATATTGAAGGCGCCATGTAGGAGGTGCAGCTTTTTGAAGGGATGGCCAATGGCGATGGCCGGCACCTCCTCCGGCCAGGTTTTAATCCCGGTTTGGATGGACGGGCCGCTGAGCTGAACGATGCCTTGTACGTCGAAAGGCACGCCGCCGTAGGTGTTGACGCCCGTTGGGAGAGCCTCCAGGGTGTGCTCCTTCTGATCGGCCTGGTCGGCCAGGGGATCGGTCAGTTTGCAGTTGATGTATGGCTTCAGATTGATGGTGATTTCGTTGGCGGTCTCTTTTGTGCCCTGGCGAGCCGTGACCTTGTTTTGCAGATCGGTCAAGGCTTGCGGGTCCGCGGGCGGATACTGTTGCAGAGTCATCACCCACTGTCCGGGCGCCATTCCTCTCCGTCCGGTCGCGGCGCGGCCGGGTCGGGCCATGCCGGCTTGGGCTTGCCTGACCATGACGAAGCCCGAGGGGAAGAGAATCCGTTTCAGGATGAAGTCGTTGCACACACAAGTGAACACGCTTATCACCAGGACAAGCGCGACGATTTTTGGGGTTGTCCAATTCATAGGCTTTGATGGGTCTTTCTAGTTTTTGATGTTTTGATGTTATTATGACGGTCTCAGTTTGCGGTATCGTAGGTCAGGGTTTCGTGCGGTCCGGGGCTGGAAACCAGTTTCAGCCCCAGTTCCTGGAGCAGGACATTTTTGGCCCAGGCGATCCGGCTGTCGTGGTCGTCTCCGGGCTGAGCGAGGAGGGTAAATTGAAAGTCGTATGTATTAGTCAGGCCGGTCTGATCGAACACGGGAGCATCGAGGGCTGCTTCCAGGAAATTGACGAAGTTCGAGGTGGTCTGGCTTTGCAGGAATCGTTTTCCATCGCGCAGGCCGATGTTCGGGGCGGAGTTGGCAGCCGCCGGTTTCATGCCGGGGGCATCGGAGTGATCCACGGTAATGGCCAACGCGTCGTTCATCACCCGGGTTTCTCGCTTCGCGACCAAGCCGAACCTCTTCTGGATTAAATCCGCCAGCGCCTGCCGCGAGCCGCTGGGCAGGTTGGCGATGAAGTCGTATCTGTCGGCTGGCAAATCCGTCAGCGCGACGTGTTTGAGGCCCGCTCCGTGGTGGGCAAATTGCAGCATCCCGTTGAGGTCCACACCGATGCCCATGAGCTGCGCCCGGTCCGGAGGAGTTTTGTCCGAGTCAATGTCGGTGACGATGGCCCTGCCGACGAAGGGGAATTTGGAGGGGACAATGGTGACCTGCGGCGGCGCCTCCCGCAAGGTGGCTGGGGTGAAATTGGGGTGCTCCCAAAGCGAAGTGCTGTGCCGGTGAACCTGTTCAACCGCGACGGTAGTGGTCCCGGCGGCGACCAACACGCCCGCCGCGACGACGGCGGCGATTTTGACTTGGGTCCACGCCATGATTTGCGCCACCGCTTTGGCCAGCGCGGCGGCGGAGGAGGCGGCGGGCGCCTTGGCGACAGCGGCGGCGGCCAGGGCGGAGGCCAAACCGGCGGGCGCGGCTTGGGCGCTGTTGGCGGTCAGGGCGGCGGCCAGCGCCGCGGAAGGCACGGCCACGCCGCGGCGGGCAAAGATGGCGCGCAGTTTTTCCAGGGCGCGGGAGACGCGCTTCTTGGCGGTGTCCTCGCTGACGCCCAGGGCTTGGGCCACTTCCTTGTGGGATTTGTCTCCGAAATAGCGGATCATCACGATCTCGCGATCCGAAGTGGGGAGCAGAGCCAGGGCGTCGTCGAGCAGAGCCGCGATTTGATCCCAGACGGGATCGGGGCCGGCGGGTTGGGTTTGGTTTTGCACAGCAAGCGCCTCCTGTTCGTGGCGGCGGCGGCAGTCGTCGTCGCGCAAACGGTTCAAAACGGCGAAGCGGGTGGCGCGGAAAAGCCAGCCGTAGAGGATGGTTTGTTTTGGGATTTTAGCGGCTTTTTGCGCCAGCGCGATGAAGACGGCCTGGGTGATTTCCTCCGCCGTGTGGGTATTTCCGATCTGGCGGAGGGCGGTGTGATAAACCATCCCGGCGTAGCGATCCGCCAGCGCGCGGAAGGCATCCTCGGAATTCCGCGTGGCGTAGTCGTTGAGCAATTGCCAGTCATCCATAGCCGCGATTGTCTGATTTCCCATATAAACACCGCGCCGGCCTGAAAAGGTGACAGGGGAAGAGTAAGCCGGGAGCCGGCAAAGGGTCAAACCGCGCGTTAGCGGGGTTGCCTTTAGCGTCGGCGCGGCTAGACTTTGCTCGCTGGCATTGTGGGGTTGGTGCGGCCTGAATCTTCGTTTGTCCGAACATAGAGCAACCATCCGCTTCCATCAAAACCGACGTGGTGGTAAAAGGGGAATCGCATGAGCATTGAAACTTCCATGGCCGGCTATTACGCGGAGCGGGCGCGCGAATATGAACGCATTTACCTGAAGCCGGAGCGCCAGGAGGATTTGCGGCAATTGCGCAATCTTGTGGGAGGAGCGTTTGCGGGCGCGCACGTTTTTGAGGTGGCGTGCGGCACCGGCTATTGGACGGAGATTATCGCGAATTCCGCCGCGTCTGTGGTCGCCAGTGACATCAACGAAGAAGTCCTGTCCATAGCGCGTTCCAAGGGCATTGACCCCAAAAAGGTCACATTCCGCCGGGAGGACGCCTATGACTTGCCGGTTTTGCCGCACCAGTTTACGGGCGGTTTGGCGGTGTTTTGGTGGTCGCACGTTCCCAAGGCCCGCCTGCGCGATTTTCTGCGCGGCTTTCACCGCATACTCTCAGCCGGGGCGCGAGTTGTTTTCATTGACAACAATTACGTGGAAGGCAGCAGCACGCCGATTTCGCGCACGGATGAGCAAGGCGACACCTACCAGACCCGGCGGCTGGAGGATGGGAGCACGCATGAAGTGTTGAAGAATTTCCCGACGCCGGCCGAATTAAGCGCTACCTTGGAGGGTCTCGGGGATCAAGTGCGCGTGGAGAATCTCCAATATTATTGGCTGCTGAGCTATGTTCGGAAAGCGCCGGTTTGAGGGCCGCTATTGCTTCTGGACGACCGCCAGACCTTTGAGCAAATCCAAGGCGCGCGCCAGGACGGGATCGGTGAGGACTTTCAAGCTGGGGTCCGGTTGATCCTCGCGGCCGGAGAAGGCGGCCTCCAAATCGGCCCCTTCGCGCTGTTCCCGCACCAATTGAGCTTCGTTGAAACGATGATATCCGCTTTCGTCTGTGGAAGAAGCGCCGGCGAGGTCGGCATTTGTCCCCGTGACACTGGCGGTTCCAGATTGGGCCGGGCCTTGATAGGGGTGCTCCCAATAGGCCTTTTCCAGCGCCGGATTTATATCCACGGCGATGTCCGGCTTGACCCCGCCGCTGAACACGCTTCCGTCGCCCAGCTTGATCTCGCCCACGGCGATGCGCAGCTTGCCGCCGCTGGACAGGGGAAAATCCTTGAAAAGACTGGCCTGGCCGGCCGTGCGGCCGCCCAGGAGCAACCCGGTGCGGGTTTCGCGCAGCACCGCCGCCAGCCCCTCCGCCGCCCCGGTGGTCTTGGAATTGATCAACACCGCCAGAGGCACGGTGAAGGCGTTGCTGTTTTTGGCCCCATGAACCACCCGGTCTCCGTACTCCAGCAAGGGCTGGTCCGAATTGAAAAAGCAATCGCCCGCCGCCGCCGCCGCCGCAAAATCACCACCCCCGGCAAAGCGCAAATCCAGAACCGCCCCTTTGATCCTGGACTTGTTAGTCGCGGCCAGATCGCGCCAGGCTGTCAACAATTCGTCGGCCAGATTGCTCTCCACATTTTGCACGCGGAAATAGGCGTAAAAATCGTCGTAGATGATGGATTTGCCCAGCGGGCGGGAAGCGGCAGAAGCTCCGTTGGCGGCCTCGGCGCCGACGAGGACCGCGTTGGAGCTGAGCTGGGAGAGCAGGCCCCGCACGGCGGCGTCGTTCAGTTCCTGCTTGCTGGTGTTGTTCAAGTTGGAGCGCAACAACCGATAAACCTCGTCGAAGTTCGGCAAGTCGTTGGCAGCGCCGGCAAAACCGGCGCAGGCCGGGAGCCAAAGCGCCAGGGCGATGGATAGTTTGATCTTCAAGCGGAAGGCAGCCGGTTTTTTATCCCCGTCATTCTCGTCTAAGTTCGTCTAATTTAGTTTTAAGTTCAGTAAGTCTGGCGCTGGCAGTAAGCGCCTTGGCCCCAATATCCCGCCGAAACTGCGCGCCGTCGAATCTAATTTTCGCCACCGCCCGGTAGGCTTCGTCCCGCGCCGCGGCCAGCCCAAGGTCCCACGCCGTGACTCCCAGCACCCGTCCGCCCTGCGTGACGAACTGGCCGTCCCGCCGCGCGACGCCGGCGTGGAAGATTTTTACGCCGGGCAGCGCGCCGGCTTCGGCCAGGCCGGAGATCACCGCGCCCTTGACGGGTGTCCCCGGATAACCTGCCGCCGCCATGACCACGCAGACCGCCGCCTCCGGCCGCCAGCGCAATTCCGTTTTGGCCAGCGTTCCATCCAGGCTGGCTTCCAGCAAATCCAGCAGGTCGTTCTCCAGGCGCGGGAGATAAACCTGGGCTTCAGGATCGCCGAAACGGGCGTTGAACTCCAGGACTTTTGGGCCGCCGGCTGTCAACATCACGCCCGGATAGAGAATTCCCCGAAAATCAATCGCCTCCTCGCGGCAGCCCCGCAGCCACGGGCCAAGAATTTTCCCACCAACTTCCGCGAGTTGGGGTTGGCTCAGAAACGGCGCGGGCGAATAGGCGCCCATCCCGCCGGTGTTCGGCCCGGCGTCCTTTTCGCCGAGGCGCTTGTGGTCCTGCGCGGCGGGAAAGAGTTTGGCGGTTGTTCCGTCGCAAATGGCGTGCAGCGAGATTTCCATTCCCTCGAGCAATTCCTGGATCACCACCTGGCTGCCCGCCCGTCCGAATTTTTGCGCGACCATGATTTCATCAATGGCCGCGCCGGCTTGCGCGGGTGTGTGGCAGATGATCACGCCCTTGCCCAGCGCCAGGCCGTCGGCTTTGACGGCGCAGCGGCCGTGGAGGGAGGCGGCAAAATCGCGGGCCGGTTTCGCGTCGGAAAACGTGCCGGAATGGGCCGTGGGAATGCCGTATTTGGCCATGAATTTTTGGGAGAACACTTTGGAGGATTCAAACTGCGCGGCCTTTTGATTCGGCCCCCAAATCCGAAGGCCGTTGGCCTGGAACAAATCCACGACGCCCAGGGCCAGGGGATTGTCCGGGCCTACCACTGTCAGGGCGACATTCTTTTCGCGCGCGAAGAGGAGCAGCGACGGCAAATCGTCGGCGGCGATGGCGGGGCATTCGACCGGGGAGTTGTCGCGGGCGAGTCTTTCCAGGGCGAGGCCGGGGTTGCCCGGCGCGCACCACAATTTAGAGACGCGCGGGGATTGCGCGAGCTTCCAGACCAGGGCATGTTCGCGTCCGCCCGAACCGAGCACCAAAACATTCATCGAGCGGAATTCAATCATAAAGCGGGCCAGTTTGCCAGATTGCAGTTTCGGTGTGAGACAAAATTTTCAAATTTGAACAAAGCCGGCGCTTTGGGATTGCGGAGGAGCGGGTTTGACGTACCCTTGTTCCCTGATGTTTACAGCGAGCGATTTGTTTGATTTGAGCCAGACGGAACACGCGGAGATATTCTCCGGGTGCAAGTATGCGTGGGAAGCGCTGCCAAAAATCGCCACGTTTCTGGAGGCGCATGTTCGTCCCGCCCTCCATAATCGTTGCGAAGGGCGCGCGTTCATCGGGGAGAAGGTGTTCATCGGCGAGGGCACGGTGCTGGAAGACGGGGTAATGATCAAAGGGCCGGCCCTGATCGGGAAAAACTGCCAGATTCGCCATAACGCCTACTTGCGCGAGCACGTCATTATCGGGGACAATTGCGTGGTGGGCAATGCGACCGAGGTGAAGAATTCGCTCTTTTTCAACAACGCCCAGGCCCCGCATTTCAATTACGTGGGCGATTCCATTCTGGGCCACAAGGCGCATTTGGGCGCCGGGGTGGTCCTTTCCAATTTCAAGATGCTGCCGGAAAATATCACGGTGGAAATGGACGGGGCACCCTTCGACACGGGGTTGCGGAAATTCGGCGCGCTCCTCGGGGACGGTTCTGAAATCGGCTGCAACGCGGTGTTGAGTCCGGGGAGCATAGTGGGGCGCGGCTCGGTGGTTTATCCCGGAGTGCTGTGGCGCGGGATTTTGCCCGGCAATATGATTGTGAAAAATCGCGCGGCCCAGGAAGTGGCGGTTAGGCGGCTGCGCGGCATTTAACGCCGGCCATGAGCAGTCCCGCCGACAGCCCGCCGGGGAGAAACGGCCACGATCTGGCCGCCAGGGTGGAACAGATGTTTTCGCCGTCGGGGATTCTCTCCAAATCCAGGAACTTCGAATACCGTCCGCAACAGCAGAAAATGGCCGTGGCGGTGGCGACGGCGCTGGAGCGCGGCGAGCACCTGGTGGTGGAAGCGGGCACGGGCGTGGGCAAAAGCCTTGCCTATTTGATCCCCTCCATTTTGTTCGCCACCGCGGCGGGGAAGAAGGCGGTGATCTCGACCAACACGATCAATTTGCAGGAGCAACTGACCGAAAAAGACCTGCCGATGCTGGCGGGAATCATGCCCGTGAAATTCCAGTTCACCATGTTGAAGGGACGGCAGAATTTTCTCTGCACGAGGCGGCTGGCCCGGACGCTGCCGCAGGCGGGAAAGCTCTTCGATTCGTCCGACGAACAGGAGTTGCGGCGCATCCAGGAATGGTCCAAAAAAACCTCCGACGGCAGCCTCTCCGATTTCGAGGTCGAGCCGGAGGGCAGGGTCTGGCAGCAGGTCTGCTCGGAGCGCGGGCTTTGCTCGCCGAAATTGTGCGGCGGCCAATCGGAGTTTGTGAAGGGCGGCGGCGCCGCGTGCTTTTATCAGCGGGCGCGCAGCCGCGTGCTGGCGGCCGACGTGCTGGTGCTCAACCACACGTTGTTTTTCATGCAGTTGGGCGGCGTGGAGGAGGAAGCCACCGGCGGGCTGCTGTTCAAAAATGATTTTGTGGTGTTTGACGAGGCGCACACGGTGGAGCGGGTGGCTTCGCGCCACATCGGGCTGAGCGTATCCAGCGCGCAACTGCGTTACAGCCTGCACCGCCTGTGGAACCCGGCCACCAAGAAGGGGCTTTTGGGGCTGTTGCGCCAGGGCGAACCGGCGGCGCTGGTCGAGGCGGCGCTGGTCGAGGCGGAGAAGTTTTTTACGGCGGTGGAACTGGAATGCGACCATATCATGGAAGAGCGAACGCGCGAGGGCGGGCCGGCGCGGGGGTGGAGCGAGTTGCGCGTCCGGCGGGCCGGCCTTTGCGAGGATAATTTCTCTCTGGCGGCGCAAAACTTGCGGGAGGCCATCAGCGAGCAGATCAAGCTGGTGGAAGACAAGGACACGGCGCAGGAATTAACCGAATGCAACCGGCGCCTCGGGGAATTGCGGGACGGCATCGCCCTTTTTCTGAGCCAGGGGGCGGCCCACCACGTCTATTGGGTGGAACGGGCCGGCAAGGGGCAGCGGAATCTCACGCTCAACGCGGCGCCGATCAACGTGGCGGATTTTTTGCGCCGGCGATTGTTCGAGGCCGACACGTCCGTCATCATGACCAGCGCCACGCTGGCGACATCTCAAAAGAATGAAGGCAGAAGGATGAAGCAGGGAGGGGAAGGAGAGACGGAGCAGGGCAGGGGAGGCGGGGAGGGGCTGCGGTATTTTTCCAGCCAGGTCGGCGCGGAGAAGGCGACCCAGTTGCAGGCGGGGTCGCCATTCAATTATGAGCGGCAGATGAAAATTTTCGTGGCGGGAAAAATGCCGGACCCGCGCGACCCGGCGTACCAAGCGAGCTTGGTGCATTGGATCGAGCATTTCGTGCGGATGACGCACGGGAAAGCGTTCGTGCTGTTCACCAATTTCAAGCTGATGCTCGAAGTGGGCCAGCGCATGGAACCGTTTTTTGACGCGCTGGGCGTGGAATGTTTTGTCCAGGGCACGGGCACGCCCCGGTCGCTCATGCTGGAAAAATTCAAGACCAACATTGACTCCGTTCTCTTTGGGGCGGACAGCTTTTGGCAGGGGGTGGACGTGCCGGGGGAGGCGCTGTCCAATGTGATCATCACGCGGCTGCCGTTTGCGGTGCCGGACCATCCCCTGGTGGAAGCGCGCATGGAAGCCATCGAGGCGCGCGGGGGCAATTCGTTCCTGGAATTCTCCCTGCCGGAAGCCATCTTGAAATTCCGCCAGGGCGTGGGCCGGCTGATCCGGGCCAAAACGGACGCCGGGGTTGTGGCCGTGCTGGACAACCGCATCCTGACGAAAAAGTACGGCCAGGCCTTTTTGGACGCCGCGCCCAAATGCCCGGTGGAAGTGATTTGAGCCGCCGATATGGCCTTGTCATTGGCCGTTGGATGGCTCATGCTAGGGCCATGGCTGATATTGGCAAACTTGTGCGTCGCGGGGCTTCGATGATCACGCCCAAAATCCTCAAGGGCGTTCATAAACGCCTGCCATTCCTCAAATTGAAATTCACGGAATTTGACGACCCGGCCTTTCCTCATCTGAGCGATCAACTGGAGTTTCTGGCCGATGTGGTCGAGGACTTCGCCGAAGGGGTGGAGGAGGATTTGCCCTACGCGACGGTGATGGACGCCACGTTCGCGTTGATTTACGCCGACCGCCAGGTGGATCTGATCCCGGAACCGGCCCCGGAGATCGGCTTGGCCGATGATTCGGCCGTCGTCCGCTTTGTTCTTCTCGAACACGAAAAGCTGCTGGCCGCCTACGCGGAGCGGCATCAGATGAAATGGGAAGAGGTTTCAGCGCGGCCTTGAGAAGCGCGAAGGGCGCATAGGGAATCGTGAATCCACAACGGGCCGCCCATTCTCTGTTTTGCCGCATTCTCAATTCCTCATTCCCCCGCCTCGGCGCTCACCAGACTTCCACGGGGCCTTTGGGCACGGGGATTCGCCCGCCCCGCGCGGCGGCGCCCTCTTCCCGCATGAAAGAGGCGGCCAGCGGAGGCGGGCAAAAGTTGGGCTTCAGCCGCCCCTGTTCGTCCAGGAACTGCCGGCGCCACCGGCGGTAGTCGGCGAGGATTTCCTGGAATTCGGCCTGGCGCGACAGGGTGGCGACGCGCTTGTTGAACTGGTTGGCGGGGCCGAATCGTTTGGCGTACCACGGCCCGATTTTGCGGAACATCCGGCAGCCGTGCTCCTCTCCAAAAACGCCGATCATCAAATCCAAATGACGGCACATGACATTCACCCGCTCCTCGAAACCGGGGTCGGGCAATAATTCTCCCGTCGCCAAAAAGTGGCCAGTGTGCCGGAAAATCCAGGGATCGTAAAAGGCCCCGCGTCCGATGCTCACTCCGGCGCAACCGGTTTGCTCCAACATCATTTTGGCGGCGGGCGGCGTCGTCACGTCGCCGTTGCCGATGACGGGAATCCGCCGGACGGCCCGCACCACCGCGCGGATGCCGGGCAGATTGACGGCGCCGCCGAAACCCTGCGCGCGGGTGCGGCCATGCACAAAAATGGCCGCGATGCCCGCGTCTTCCAGCACGCGGGCCAGATTGGGAGCCGTCAGGTTCTCATCGTCCCAGCCCAGGCGCATTTTGGCGGTGACCGGAATCTGGACCGCCCGCGCCATGCCTTCAACGAGTCGGGCGGTTTTCGCCAGTTCGGTCATCATGGCGGAGCCGCCGCCGACGCGGCAGACTTTACGCACGGGGCAGCCCATGTTGATATCCACCGCGCCCACGCCGATGGATTGGAGATAGGCCGCCGCGTCGCGCATTTCTTCGGGGACGGCGCCGAACAATTGCACCGCCAGAGGGCGGTCGGCGGGGCGGGTTTCGATGAGCTTGAGGGCCTGGGGCTTTTTTTCCAGGAGCGAGCGGGCGTTGACCAGGTCGGTGGTGGCGAGGCCCAGGCCGCCCAGTTCGCGCACGGTCAGGCGGAAGGGCAGGTTGGTGTAACCGGCCAGCGGGGAGAGGAACAAATTGGACTGCAACTGGAGCGAACCGATTTGCATGGCGCGCCTCAACCAATGCGCGGAGGCGCCGCGTCTTTGGGATTGGCTTTCATGATTTGCAGGCTGGTGATCGCCGCCCAGGAGAGGGCAAAGACACAAATGCCAATGCCCAACAAAGGCCACCGCAGCTTCTGCCAAAACGCCAGCGTCCAGCCGAATGGATCCTCCCCTGTGGATGGATCCATGGCGTTTGCATTGGCCAGATACCAGCGAAAAAAGCCGGCGGCTCCCACCAACGAGATGATGAAGCCAATGAGATAGCAGGCCATTTGGAAATAGCCCACGGCCCGGCCCGCCACCAGCGAACCGGAGCCGGGCAGCGCCAGATTGGCCGTCAAACAACCGCGGGCTTCAGAGCGGCTGAGCGGGCGAGCCGGACCCAGTGCCAAAGTTATCTTCATCGCAGAGTTCTAAAGATCAAACCCCGGCAAGTTGCGAATGATTCCAAAAAGAAGCGCCATCGCCGCCAGCGCCCATCCGAAAATCGGCCGCGTCACCAGCCCGGGCCATCGCCGGCCGTAAAACTGCCAGACCCACTCCCGCAGACCCAGCCAGATGCCCACCGGCATCAGGGACACCGTCAAAGGATTCAACCGCCAGGCGGCGGCCCAATGGCCGTGGACCAATTGATGCACCGCCCGCAGGGTGCCGCAACCGGGACACGACCACCCCGTCAACTCGTGCAATGGACACCTCGGATAAAAGCCGTACCGGGCCGGGTCAAAGACAAACAAGACCGCCGTTGCAGCCGCGGCGCCCGCCAGCATCCCCGCCAGAAGCCAGCGCCGCCCCGCCGAAGTTGGGGATGATCCTGGCACAAGTCTAATGGGGAAACCCGTTTGGGAAGTTGGTAAAGACCCCGGGAATCAACAGCCAAATCAAAATCACCGCAACCGCAATCAAAAGGGATACGCTGCCCAGAATGATGCCCGCGACCGCGAATCCACGGCCTCCCTGATTGGGATTCTGTTTGATTTGCGAAAGAGCCATGATGCCGAGCACAATGCTCACCGGCGCAAAAATCTGGCAGCACAAGATGGCAAAAATCCCCGTGCCCAACGCCCAGCCCGCCATGGCATTGGTGGCCGGCGCCGCCGGGGCGGACGGGAAGGCAATCGGCGCCGGGGGCGGGGGCAGCAGCGCGGCGAACTCGGGCAGTTCCCGCACGAGTTTCCATTCGCTGGCGCCGTCCACTTGAATTTTGCTCGCCGCGTTGAGCCGCCCTTCCTGAATCCATTGCCGGATTTGCTCGCCACTGATCGGCCCGTATTCCTTTTGGTCCGCTCCGATGATTTTATACATGCGCCTAAATGAGCGGAAAGAGGGCCGCTCGTCAAGCACCGTTGCAGCGTTCGCTCCAATCCGGGCTCTTCAAACCGGTCCGCCGCGTCGCCGGCGCGGAGCTTTGACAGGCGGCTAAATGGTGATTTCGGTTCCGAAGTCGCCCTGGTGGAGGTACTCGATGATGCGGGCGACCGATTCGGCCACTGTCAACTGGTCGGTGGGCAATTCCAACTCCGGGTGCTCGGGGGCCTCGTAAGGCGCGGACACGCCGGTGAAATCCTTGATCTGGTTGGCCCGCGCCTTGGCATAAAGGCCCTTGGGATCCCGTTCCTCGCAGACTCGCAACGGGGCGTTGACATACACCTCCACAAATTTTCCCGGCTCCAGAATCTGCCGCACCATCTCGCGGTCGGAGCGATAGGGCGAGATAAACGCCGTGATGCAGATGTGCCCCGCTTCGGCGAAGAGTTTGGCCGTCTCGCCCACGCGCCGGATGTTTTCCTTGCGGTCCTTTGGCGAAAACCCTAAATCCGAGCAAAGCCCGTGGCGCATGTTGTCGCCGTCCAGCACATAGACATGCTGCCCCAGGTTGAAAAGTTCGCGCTCCAGTTCGGCGGCGATGGTGGATTTGCCCGAGGCGGACAAGCCGGTCAGCCAGAGCACGCGGCCGCGATGCCCGTTGCGCAAGGCGCGCTGTTCGGGGGTGACTTTGCCCGGAATCCAGAAAATGTTGTGGCTCTTCTGCAGGCTGTCCGCCGTGCGCCGCGGATAATTGTCCGCCGCCACGATCCCGCCGCCCGCCACCTCGAAACCGTCCACAATGACAAACCGGCCCGTCGCCATGATCTCCGAATGCACGTCAAAGGCCACCGGACGCCGGGTGCGCAAATGCAATTCGGCCACTTCGTTGCGCCCGACGAAAGGTTCGGGCCGCGCAATGGTTTCCAGGCTCGACGAGTCAATGATCCGCTCGATGGAGTCAATCTCGCATTCCACCTCCTGGGTGGCCAGCTTGAGTTTGTAGCTTCGGCCCTTGCTTAACGGGGCGCGTCCCAGCCAGAAGAGCCGCGCCTTGAACCGGCTCAGCTCGTAGGGCGGCGCCGTCTCCAGCGCCGCCACCGCCCCGCGCGCCACAAAAATCTGCTCGCTCAGGGTGATGCCGATGGATTCCCCCGCTTCGGCCCGGCTGGCCGCCGGCGCGTTCCAGCGTTCAATCGTCTTGACAGTGCTGACCTTGTTGCTCGGCGCGAACACCAGGCGGTCGCCGACCTCCAGCGCGCCCGCCTCGATTCTCCCCGCCAGGATGCGCCGCTCGTCAAAACGGTAGATGTCCTGGATGGGCATCCGCAGCGGCTGATGGGGCGGCGCTTCGGCCGGTTGAAAATCGTCCAGGGCTTCCAGCACCGTCGGCCCGCGCCACCACAGCATGCGCGGGCTGCGCGAGGCGATGTTGTCGCCATGCTTGGCCGCGATGGGAATGAAACACCGCGGCGCCACGCCGAGGCTGTGGAGGAAGGCGCGGAATTCCTCCTCAATCCGGTGGAAGCGGTCCCCCGCGTAGTTTTGCAA
>JBEKOF010000093.1:0-15686 GCA_049522055.1 Verrucomicrobiota bacterium
CGGCGCGGCAACCAGGCGTCAATCCAGACGTAGAGGTCGAGGGGCAGCTCCTCGGCGGCATGGACTGCGATCACGATCACGTCGGCCGCGAGAGCGGCGCGAACGGCATCCAGAAACATTCCGGGATCACTGAGGTAACTGGCGTGGAACCAGGTGTTTTGGATGCGCTCGTCGCCCGCCAATTGAGTCGCCCGGCGACAAGTTTGCATGGCCCACTCTTTGGTGACGCTGTCCTGGTAAACGCCGGCGATGTTCAAACTGTAACCCGATTCATCCGGGGCCATGGCCGCCTGGTCCGACGGAACCGGCGGCACGAGAAGCTGGATCGCATTTTTCATAGATTTCACACGATGAGGCATCATGACGCTGAAACGAGGCGGGCGCTATACGGTGTTTACCCCATATACAGATTGAGGCAAATGCGCGATGTTGGCGCTGGACGGGCGGGTTGCTCTTGAGAGATCAAGCATGGCCGAGCAGGCCGCGGAGTCCGGCATGAGAGCATGAAACGGAAACTAACCGGGTTGTCACAACGATACGTGACGGCGTTGCGCAAGCAACTGGAGCAGGGGCCGCGGGCGAGCTTGTCGCCCGCGCTGGGCCTGGGACGCCGCGCGGTGGCGCTGGGTCTGGAAACGCTGGATCTGGCCCGGATGCACGAGCGGGCGGTGATCACGCTGGAATTAGCCAGCAAAAAAGACGGCTACATGGAGCGGGCCAGGATTTTTTTTACCGAAGCGATCACCCCGATCGAGGAAACTCATGTGGCGGCGCGAAAGGCCAAGACACATTTGCATGAATTGACCGAATTGCTCGGACAGCGCACGGTGGAGCTGGCCGCCACCAACGGTCAGTTGCAGCGGGGCATCGTCCAACGCAAGAGCGTGGAAGCCGCGCTGAAGAAGAGCGGGGAACGCTACAACCGGCTGCTAAGAGATTCCCAGCAGCTCCAGGCGGGCTTGCGGGAACTGACGCACCAGGTGCTGGCGGCGCAGGAGGATGAACGGGATAAGATGAGCCACGAACTTCAGGATGAAGTCGCCCAGACGCTGTTGGGGATCAATGTGCGGCTGCTCACCTTGAAAGAGGGGGCGTGGAAGAACACGCGTGTGTTGAAGAACGAAATTGCCAGCACGCAACAGCTGGTGGCAGAATCGGCCGAATCCGTGCGGCGGGC
Organism: Verrucomicrobiota bacterium; assembly: GCA_049522055.1. Classification (GTDB taxonomy): domain Bacteria; phylum Verrucomicrobiota; class Verrucomicrobiia; order Limisphaerales; family Palsa-1400; genus JBEKOF01. The sequence continues at coordinate 1,178 of JBEKOF010000093.1, forward strand.
CGCGCGCAAATTTAAGAACGCATGAAGCGCAAATTTTCCATCCGTTATCAGGCCGCGTTGCGAAGGTTCCTGAAGAAGGGACGCCGGGCGGGCCTGGAGTCGGCGCGAGGGCTGGGAAGCCAGGCCCTGGAGGCCGGACTGCAGACGCTCGAACTGGCCAAGCTTCACGAGCAAACCCTTGTCAAAGAAGTGTTGCCGGGCTGCCCGGCCGGGCGGCGGGCCACGCTGATCCAGCAGGCGGGGATTTTCTTTACGGAGGCGATCACGCCGATAGAGACCACGCATCGCGGTTCGCGGGAGGCGGCGGTCCACTTGAATGAAATCGTGGAGATGCTGAGCCAGCGCACGGTGGAGCTGGCCGCCTCGAATGTGGAGTTGCGGGAGGAGATCCTCCAGCGCAAGGCGGCGGAAGAGGCGCTCAAAAAAAGCGAGCACCATTACAGCCAGTTGCTGGAACAGTCGGACCACATGCAGGAGCAATTGCGGCGGCTGTCGCGCCAGATAATCTCGGCGCAGGAGGATGAGCGCAAGGAAATCAGCCGCGAATTGCATGACGTGATCGCGCAGACCTTGACGGGCATCAACGTGCGGCTGGCGGCGTTGAAAAAGGAGGCGGCGCACAACACCAAGGGTCTGGACCGCAACATTACGCGCACGCAGCGGCTGGTGGAAAAATCGGTGGACATTGTGCATCAGTTCGCCCGCGAATTGCGCCCGGCGGTGCTGGACGACCTGGGGCTGATTGCGGCCCTGCATTCGTTCATGAAAGACTTTATGGCGCGCACCGGCGTTCGCGCCCAACTGACGGCGTTTGCGGGAGTGGAGCAGATGGACACGGCCCTGCGGACGGTGCTCTTTCGCGTCGCCCAGGAAGCGCTGACCAATGTCGCCCGCCATGCGCAGGCCAGCCGGGTGGAAGTGAACATTGAGAAGCTGCCGGACTGTGTCTGCATGAGTATAAGAGACAACGGCAAGTCCTTTGAAGTGGAACGGGTGGCGCGCGGGAATGGAAGCAAACGCCTGGGGTTGCTGGGCATGAGGGAGCGGTTGGAGATGGTCGGCGGCCGGCTTGAGGTCCAGTCCGCCCCGGGCCAGGGCACAACGATCACGGCGCAAATTCCGACCGGCCAAGGCGCGAAAAAAAGCGGGGGGGGCGCGCCGTTGAGGTCCGCGGAAGACCGGCTTGAAAGTCCATGAAAACATTTGCAGTCCTGCTGGCGCTATGGGCGGCCTGTTGGAGCGACCTCCGCACGGCGGCAGGTTCGACCAACTCGGCGGCGGCCAATCGGATTCTCATGATTGATCCCAGTTCCATGCCGGTGGCGGCGGGCAACGCCACGCTGACCATTGGTCCGCTACTGCGGGCGGAGGGGGTTTATTCGGGCGATTACAGGATTGAGGTTTTTCCCTACTTTTTCAAAAACGAAAAGGGCAGGCTGGCGATCATCGTTTCGGATGAATCCCTGGCCGGGATTGCCCAGGGAAAGGCCGCGGCGATCATCGGGACGGCCACCACGAGCGGCAAAGGCGGCGAGAGCCGGCCCATCGAGGCGACCGCGACGCCTTTGGACAACAATCGCGGAACGCTCAAGCTGTGGTTCACGGCGGGAGAGAGGAAAATGGTTTTCGAGCCGGCCTATCACTTTGCGGAGAAAGGGGCGGCGAAGCCGATGGAGACCAACCTCACCGCCAACGCGCCATTGCGCCCCCGGTTTCCAATCGCGAGGCGCTGAACGCCACCGACAAACATCTATGAAAAAAATCACCGTTTTATTAGCCGAAGATCACACCATCGTGCGGGAGGGTTTCCGCAAGATGCTCGAACTGGAAGACGACATCGAAGTGGTCGGCGAAGCGCAAGACGGCCGGCAGGCGGTCGCGCTGGTCAACAAACTGCGTCCCGTCGTGGTGTTGATGGACATCGCCATGCCGCTGCTCAATGGTCTGGAGGCGACCCGGCAGGCGCTCAAAGCCGTCCCCGCCACCAAGGTGCTGATCCTGTCCGCGCACAGTGATGATGCGTATGTGACAAGCGCGACCGAGTCCGGCGCGTCGGGATTTCTGCTCAAACAAACCTCCGCCCACGATGTCTGCCGCGCGATCCGGGAAGTCAACAATGGAAAAACATTTTTCAGCGCCTCCATTTCGCGGCGCCAGGACCGCCTCCGTCCGCAAACGCCGGATCGCGAGGGGCTGTTCCACAAGAAGGCGGCGCAACTGACTTCGCGCGAGATGGAAGTGCTGCAACTGATCGCCGAAGGCAAGGCCAACAAGGAAACCGCGTCGGAGCTGGGCATCAGCATGAAGACTGTGGAGAAGCATCGCGAGAACCTCATGTCCAAGCTGGACATCCACGACACCGCCGGTCTGACCCGCTACGCCATCAGCGCGGGCATCATCGAGAGCAGCGTGCAGTTGACAATAGTTTGACCAATGGGGAGAACACCCCATGGCACCCGCAGCCTCGTCTGATTTATGCTGTGGGATGGCCTTCAAAGATCCAGTGGTAACCGAGCGTTCACCACCAGCCGCCGAGCCTTCCGGGCAAACTGCGGCCGGCGACGCCGGCGGGATGGAAAAACAGAATCCCGCGCCTGTCCCCGGCCACGACACGCAGATTCGACGGGCGGAGGCGCGCACGGAACTGGCCGAGAGGCGCACGGAACAAGCCGAGGCGCGGACCGAGCAGGCCGAGGCGCGGATCGAGCAGGCCAAAACGCGGATTGAGCAGGCGGAGGTGCGCACTGAGCAGGCGGAAACACGGACGGAACAGGCGAAGACCCGGACGGAACAGGCGGAGATACGGAGCGAACAAGCGGAGATGCGGACGGAACAGGCCGCGTCGCGGAGTGAGGAGGCGATCCGCGCCTCAGAACTGAGTTACCGGCGATTATTCGAAGCGGCCAGGGACGGCATCCTGATGTTGGACGAGGAGACGGGCCGCATCAGTGACGTGAACCCTTTCCTGGTTGAACTGCTGGGTTTTTCCCACAGTGAAATGATCGGCAAGACGGTCGGGGAGCTGAGTCCGTTCAAGGACATTGAGTCGAACAAGGTCATGCTCGAGCGATTGCAAAAGGACGGGTATGTGCGCTATGAAAATCTGCCGCTGGAAAGGAGAGACGGCCGCAAAATTGCCGTGGAGTTCGTCAGCAACGTCTATCAAGCGGGTGAAAGAAGAGTGATTCAATGCAACATCCGTGACATCACGGAGCGCAAGCGCGCGGATGATGAAATTCGCCGGCTCAATGCGGAATTAGAACAACGGGTCGTCGAACGCACCGCGCAACTGCAATCCACCAACCAGGAGCTGGAAGCGTTCAGTTATTCCGTCTCCCACGATTTGCGCGCGCCGCTGCACCAGATGATGGGCTTCGTGGAACTGCTGCGTGAAGAGGCCGGCCCGGCGCTTTCGGAAAGCAGGCTCAGTCATCTGACGGCCATCTCCCAAGGGGCGAAACGGATGAGGAACTTGATTGACGACCTGCTGGCCTTCTCGCATATCGGGCGCGCGGACTTGCAGAAGAGGGAGGTCAATCTCGACCCGTTAGTCCGGGAGACCTTGGATGATTTTCAGGCGGAGACCAAGGAGCGAAAGATCGTCTGGGAAATCCACCCGCTTCCGGCCGTGTGGGCCAACCGCGCCCTGTTGCGCCTGGCGCTGGTCAATCTGATCTCCAACGCGGTGAAGTTCACAAGCGCCCGCGCCGAGGCCAAAATCGAAATCGGTTGCGCTCCCAGCGATTGCGGCGAGACGGTGATTTTCATTCGGGACAACGGCGCGGGTTTCAATCCGCATGATGCGCACAAACTGTTTGGCGTCTTTCAACGGCTGCACGACCGCAATCAGTTCGAGGGCACAGGCGTCGGCCTGGCCAACGTCCAGCGTATCATTCACCGCCACGGTGGCCGGACCTGGGCGGAAGGCGTGGTTGATGGCGGGGCGACGTTTTACTTTTCGATCCCCAAACGAACCGGCGAGGTTTGCACGGAATCTGAAACAACAGACCGCGGCAACCTTCTCAGATCCGCCGGGCGTTCTTGCGCCGGAGCCGAGGCGGAAACCGGTTGACTCCACCCAAACCCGATATGGGGAGAACACCTTATAGCGCCCATAAGGGTCTCTAGCTTATTGTACCGCATATGACACTTACAGAGATGTCGCAAGCCGGAGCGCTGGACGAAGCGCTGCCGCAAAGGCCGCCGAAACCGCCCCGCCGCATTCTGGTGGTGGAAGACGATGAGATCATCCGCAAACTCAACGCCCAAGTGCTCGCTCACTCCGGTTACCATGTGGATGCCGCCGAAGACGGGGCCGCCGCCTGGGACACTCTGCAACGGAATCCGTATGACCTGCTGGTGACGGACAATGACATGCCGAGGGTGTCCGGCGTTGAGTTGCTCCACAAGCTGCACGCCGCCCACATGGCCCTGCCGGTCATCATGGCCACAGGGAAACTGCCAGAGAAGGAATTCGCCCAATGCCCCTGGCTCCAGCCCGCCGCTCTGCTGATCAAGCCCTATTCCTTCCACGAGTTGTTGGGAACGGTGGAAAACGTCCTGCGCGCGACCGAGAGCATGTGCGAGCAGGCTGCGCCGCCAGGATGGCAAGCCGGACCGCCAGCGGGAAAAATGCAGTGCTGATAGTCTCAAGCCCGGCTCGATGTTTCATGGACAGATTTTTGGGTTGGAGACTTGCGCCCGGGCCGCCTCCACAAGAGATGCTCCTGCGTAGAACACCCCATGGCGCCGCCAAGACATCCGGCTTACTTTTCTTTCTATGAAACAAAACAAATTCTCTCGAGTTGTAAAACACCTCCTCGGCACGGCCTTCGCCCTGGCCCTGTTGCAGCTCTGCCTGCCCGCGGTCCTCAACGCCCAAGCGGTTAAGCCAGTCCCGGTCAGCGCCGATCAACCCAATGCCATGACCGTGTCGGTCACTGGAAAGTGCGAGTACTCCGATGATGGCGTCACGTTCGCCACCCTGACCCAAGGCCATGTCTTTCAGCAAGGCGCCACTGTCCGCACCGGCGATGATTCACGCGCCGATCTGTTCTTCCGCCGCACCGGCACCACCGTCCGCCTCCAGGCCGGCACCGAACTCAGGATCGAGCGAATGTCCTTAACCATGAAGGACGGCCTCCCGATTGTGGATACTTTGTTGGACCTTCGCGCGGGAAGGATTTTCACCGTGGTCCGCTCCACCGTCGTGGGCAGCACCTTGGAAATCAGAAATGCGGCCGGACGATCCGTGGTGCAAGGCAGCGGTATTGGCCGCTACATCATCACCGCCGATGGGACTCACGTGGTCGCCACAGGCTCGGTCATCCCCCTGAAAGTGATTGGTGAAAACGGCATCACTGTCGTTGCCGCCGGGCAGCAATTCGACAAGAAGGACGGCAAAGTTCTCGCGGCGTCCCCTCCCTTATGGGTCAAAGACATGATTGAGCTGGACGAACTCCAGGCGGTCACCGAACAGCCCGCCGCCACGGGAGCTTCGCCCAAACCATGAGCGCGGTCCGGCAATTCCCGTTATGAAAACACACCGGCCCCAAAAGCCATTGACCTTCGGTGATTTCGTCGCGGGCGTTTACCACGCCTGGGGCAAACGCAAGGCCAACGGGATGATCCGGCTGGCCATCAAGTTGCGCTTCCTTGAGTTCAGCGGACAAAAGTGCTTCATGATTTCTTAAAACATCCATTAGAGCCAAGGCGAAGTCATGACAATAATCATCCGGCCTCCTCATCCGGGGATGGCCACGAAGCTTGGGCGCATGGATTTGAAGCCGGGTTGGCTGCCAGCACGGAACCCGCTCCATGCGACGAGCGACCCGGGCAGGAGAACTCTCTTCGGCATTCCAGAAAGGCACGCCCGTTGAAAATCCGATTCGGCCGGAGAATGGGAATTGCCGTGCTGGCGCTCCTGGCCTTGGGCTTCACCCCATTCCTCCGCGGACAGGAGCCGACGCCCGGCTTGACCAAGCCATCAAAGGCGGAAACCGTTACGCTCCCCAAATCCGTCCCCGACCCCTTTGAGCCGTTGAACCGGGTGATGTGGGGCTTCAACAAAGGGCTGATGACCCATCTGATCAAGCCGACCAGCAAAGTGTATCGCTTTGTCGTCGCCAAACCGATCCGGACCGGGATCGGCAACTTCGGCAGGAACCTCACTTATCCCGGACGATTGATCAACAACCTGCTCCAGGGAAAATGGACCGGCGCCCGCGATGAAACGTACCGATTTCTTGGCAATTCAACCGTTGGAATAGCCGGGGTCTTTGACGTGGCAACCAAATGGAAGATTCAGAAATCAGACGCGGATTTTGGGCAGACGTTCGGCCAGTGGGGCTGGAAGCCCAATTTTTTCCTGATGCTGCCATTCCTGGGTCCAAGCAATGACCGGGACACCATCGGCTGGGGCGCCGACACGGCCGCCAATCCCCTGCTCTACATCGCTCCCTACAAATTCGACGGGAACGATCCGCTGACCTACCTCGGCCCCTACACTTATTTCACTTACGCGGACATGTATAACAACCTGGCCGACACCGTGGACGAATCGGTGCGCTTCAGCCGGGCCGAACCGGACCCATATTCCGAGATTCAGTACGCCTGGACCTTCGCCCGCGAGAACCGGGTGGCGGATTTCAAAGTCACCGGAGTTCCCGACGCCGCCGCGCAGGAAACCCTCGAATCGGTCTTCTTCACCTACCAGGACCCGAAGTTTCCAGACCGCGGCAAGACCCGCTCGGTTCTGATTCCCTCCACGGGCCGAAGACTCCCCTTCACGTTTTGGCTGCAACCGGGCAAAGCCCCGGTGGTTTACATCGTTCCCGGCCTGGGTTCGCATCGGCTGGCCGAAACCTCCCTGGCACTGGCCGAGTTGGTTTATAAAAACGGCTTCTCCGCCGTCTGCCTCAGCAGCCCTTTCCACCCCGAGTTCATGGAACACGCTTCCACCGCCGCGTTGCCGGCTTCTCTGCCGGTGGATGGCCGCGACTTGCAGGTTGCTCTCACCGCGATGGATCACCATTTGAATGTGTCGTACCCGAACCGGTTCGGCGAAAAGGCGCTGCTGGGCTACTCGATGGGCGCGCTCGAATCTTTGTTCGTGGCAGCCGCCGAGCCGACGAATCAGCCGGCGTTGCTTAAATTTGACCGCTATGTGGCCATTGACACCCCGGTGCGGATACTCAACGGTGTTGTCAAGCTGGACGAATTTTACCGGGCGCCCCTGGACTGGCCGCCGGCGGAACGAGCCGACGACATCGAAAACACCTTCTTGAAGGTGGCCGCCTTGAGCAAAAGCACGCTCACGCCAAAAACCTCGCTCCCCTTCAACGCCATCGAGTCAAAATTCCTTATTGGGGTCTCGTTCCGGCTCGTGCTGCGGGACGTTCTTTACAGCAGCCAGCGGCGGAACAACCAGCAAGTCCTTCACCACGCCATGTTGAGTTTCAGGCGCAACCCGGTCTATCAGGAAATCCTTCAATACTCCTACCAGGATTACTTTGAGAAGTTCGCGGTCCCGTATTTTCAGGCGCGCGGCATGGCCTCGCCGGCGGCGGAGTTGGCCAAAGCCGGGGATTTGAGGACGTACGAAGCCGGCCTGCGCGCCAACCCGGACATTCGCGTCATTGTCAATCAAAACGATTTCCTCCTCTCGGACGAGGACCTGGCCTGGCTCCACGCCACCTTTGCCCCGGAAGCGCTGACGGTTTTCGCGCAGGGCGGGCACTTGGGAAACCTGGACAATCCGGCGGTGCAAAAAGCCATTTTGGGGGCGCTGGCGGGTTTGAAGCCATCCCTTTGACCAGCCCGGCCTGCCCTCCGAAGATTGATTCAAAACCTCTGGTGGGGAAACACCCCATAGCTCCGCGTGGGTGTCTTGGGCACAATGGCGTTGGGAAATTGAAAACTCCTGCAAATTCGGAGTTGCCATCCCAAAAAATGATCACCTATGAAACACAATCGCAACCATGACAACGCCCGCGCCGCCGGCCTCCAACTTGTGCCCGTGCGCTTTGAGTTCACTCACCCCACCGCCACGTCCGTCTGCGTTGCGGGCAGTTTCAACCAATGGCGGCCCGAAGCCAAGACCCTGCACCCCGAAGGGGGCGGCCGCTGGCACAAGGAGACGGTTTTGGCGCCCGGCACCTACGAGTACTGCCTCGTCGTGGACGGCCAATGGATGCCCGACCCGCTGGCCAAAGAATCAGTCCCCAACCCGTTTGGCGGGAGAAACTCGGTCCTGAACGTGGCCACGCCGGAAGCGGTTCATCGCGCCGACGCGCTCAATCAACCAATGCAAAACTCAAACAAATAGAAAACAGAAATGAAAATATGAACAAACAAACACAAGCAGTCAGCAATGACATGGGCCAATTGGCCGAAGACGCCCAGGCCTTGATGGCCGCCACCGCCGACGTCGCCGGAGAAAAAGTCAAGGAAGCCCGCAATCGTCTCGCCGCCGCGCTGGAACGGGGCAAGGAAATCTGCGGCCGCGCCCGCGAGAAAGTGGTCCAAGGCGCCAAAGCCGCCGACGAGGCCGTGCATGAGCATCCCTATCAAGCCATCGCCATTGGCGTCGCGGTGGGAGCCATCATCGGTTATCTCATGGCCCGCCGGTGCTGCCGCAACCGCGATTGACTGGTTATGGAAGAATCTCCTGTCACCTTCCGGCAACTGGCCGCGTCCTCAAAAAATCTTGCGCGACGGCTGTTGACCATCGGGGAAAACCGGCTCGAACTCTTCACGGTGGAAGTGCAGGAGGAGCGCGACCGCCTCCTGCGCGCCCTCCTCCTGGCCCTCGGCGCGGCGGCGTTCGGCCTGCTCGCCGGCATCACGCTCACCGCTCTGGTGGTGGTTTTGTTTTGGGATTGCTCCCATTGGGCCGCCCTCCTCATCTTGACTGTCCTTTACGGAGCAGCCGGGGCTTTCCTTTGCCGGCGGCTGGCCCGACTGCTGCGGGACTGGCAGACTCTTCCCGCCTCCCTCGATCAACTCCGAAAGGACCGCGCATGTTTGGGAAAAATCCTCGAATGAACCCGCTCCAATCGCGGAAACAACTCTTGCTCGCCGAGAGCGAACTCAACCGCGCCCAGTTGGTCGCGGACATGACCGCCCTGACGGCGGACGTTCGCGCGCTCACCGGCCGCGCCAGATGCATCGGTTTGATCGTCTCGTCAGCCGCGGCACTGGTGGCGGGCCTGGCGGCCTTCCGTCAGGGCAAGCCCGCGGACGCGGGCGCGAAGCCTTCCTGGCTGCAAACCATTCTCAAAGGCGCGGGCCTGGTTTCCAGCCTTTGGACGGCATTCGGCCCACAGAGAAGTGACCGCGACAAAATGTGATTTGTAACCTCGCCGGGTAGGGTAACACCCCATAGCGCCCGCCTGGGTTTGGATTACTCTGGTTCCATGAAAGACAAGCGAATCTGATTCGCCCAATGAAAGGCATATTATGTTAGGAACTATTCTCATTTTTTTACTCATTCTTATGTTGCTCGGCGCGCTCCCCAGGTGGCCGCATAGCCGGGATTGGGGCTATTACCCCAGCAGCGGACTGGGCCTGGTTTTGGCGGTTCTGATTGTCCTGGTCGTGCTGGGGAGAATTTGAACGGGCCGGGCTGGACGGCATCGGAAGCAAGGGCTGGCAAATCATTTTCGCGGGGAGCGACCCGCGCCATTTAAACGAAAGAGAAATCCATGTTGCGAAGCATTAAAGCATTATACCGGGACAAGCTCGGGGCGTTGGAAGGCGAAATCGGCCTCCTTTTATGAAACACAATAAACACAACGAATTCTCCCGAAACCACAACCAACAGTCCGCCGGCGCGCCCCAGCCGGCCGCAGTCGCAGACTTGAAGCAAAACGAAGCCGATTTTGCGCCGTCCGCGGACGAAGTGGCCAGAAAGGCCTACTTCACTTATCAGAACGAGGGTTCGCCGCAAGGGCGCGACGTGCAACATTGGCTGGCGGCCGAGGCGGAATTGATCGCGGAACGCAACCTCACCCGGGTTCACGGTTTTCACCACAAAACGTAAGACATGAGAACCTCCGCTGCCCAACGCCCCATCGCGCCTCAGACGCCGGTCTTCCCAAAAACGCTCCACCATTTGCGGGCCGGCGCCACGGAAGCCGGTTCAATTCCGAAGGCTCCAAAGCGCGACAATATTTTTTCCAGATCCCGCGACACGCGGGAGGATCGCGGCGAGCGCCAGATGAAAACGTCGCATAACGCGCAGACATTTACCCACGGACGGTGATTGCGAACCTATGAAAAAAAATCCACTCAAGGAAGGGGTCTTGACCGAAAACTCCGCGGGAATCGGCACCGTGACCCGCAAGATGGTGCGGGAGCGCGCGATTGAACTCGCCGTCATCAACGGCCGCCGCCCGCAGGAGGTGTCCAAATCCGACTGGGAACAGGCCAAACGGGAATTGACCGGGGAACCGGAAACGGACCCCAAACAGAAGACGCTTGAATCCGCGCCCGAATCCGAACGCTGGGATCCGGTGCCCGGCTCAACCGGACAAAAAGCGCCGGAGGCCCCCAGCGCCGATGAGGACGAGGAGGGGCGGAGCGACAATGAGAGATTGGTCGAGGAAGGCATCGCCGGAGCGGAGCATGACCAAATGCGGCAAGCCGCCAGCAAAGCCGCAAAAGACCAGTCCAGTGCGGTTTAGAAATTCAGGTTATTTTATCGCGTATGAAAGCTAAACAGAAAAACGAAATGACATTCGGCGACTTGATCACGGCCGCTTGCCAGGTCTGGGGACCCGGCCAGGCTGAAAAAATGCTGCGATGGGCGTTTAATACGCGCCGGGTCGTGTTCCGAGAGCCGCCGCATTTCTTGATTTCTTCCGCCAAGGAAAGGTCACTATGAACAATCCGAAAAGTCCGCTTCACCGAATTAAAATTGGGCTGGGGATTGCAGCGCTGGCGGCGCTGACCGGATGCGTCGGTTACGTGGGTGGCGGGTACGGCGGCACGGTAATAGTGCCAGGCCCCGATGTCTCTTTTTGGGGCGGCGGCGTTTACGAAAGGGGTCCCGACGTGCATGCTTTTAGTCAGCGCGGAGTTGCAAGTCGCGCGGTGGCGCACCCTGGCGGCGGAGGAGGCGGAGGAGCGAGGAGGCGGTGACCGCACAACTCATTGGACGAAAACAGACTTAATGAACCTATGAAACTCTCATATCAACGGACACGTCTTGCCGGCCTTTTGACCCTCGTCCTTTCGGCGGGCGCCTTGGGCGTCTTGTCAGCGGAACTTCAGGCGGCGGAGCCGAACCAAGGGCAACCGATGCCGGCGGTCGCGCAACGGTTGTTCGCATCGCCCGACGAGGCTCTAAAAGCCTTGCAGACGGCTACCGCGGCCAAAGATAAAGAGGCCTTGTGCGAGCTTTTTGGCGCTCAGTTCAACGAACTCTTGACGGGCGACCAAGTGCAGGACGCGGACAATGCGCAGAAGTTCGCCACAGCCGTGGCGCAGGGCTGCAATCTTGTGAAAGAGGGGGAGGACAAAATCATTTTTGAGGTTGGCACGAACAATTGGCCGATGCCGATCCCGCTGGTGAAAGCGGACGGGCAATGGCATTTCGACACGGCGGCGGGCAAGGAGGAGATCATCAACCGGCACATCGGCAAGGACGAACTCTGCGCCATCGGCGTTTGCCGGGCCTATGTGGCAGCGCAACGCCAGTACGCCAGCGCGAATCAGGGCGCGGGTGGAACGGCCAATTACGCGCAGAAATTCAAAAGCGCGCCCGGCAAAAAGGACGGCCTCTACTGGCCGTCGGCGGCAAACGAACCGGCCAGCCCTTTCGGGCCGTTGGTTGCGGAAGCCCATGCCGAGGGTTACGTCAATAATAAAGGCGCCGGCCCGCATCCTTTTCACGGTTACTATTTCAGAATTCTGACCCGGCAAGGCCAGGACGCGCCCGGCGGAAAGAAGAATTACCTGAGCCACGGCAACCTGACGGGGGGATTCGCGCTGGTGGCGTATCCGGAGCATTGGGACCAGTCGGGCATCATGACATTTATCGTCGCCCAGGACGGCACAGTTTTTCAGCGCAATTTGGGCGAAAAGACTTCCCGGATCGCGGGGGCGATGAAGGAATACAATCCGGACACCGAATGGACGCCGGTGCTGGATCAGGGAGTCTTGAGCGCGGTGTCCGAGAAATGATGCCGGCTGTCTCCGCCTCTAATCCGCAACACACCATGAACATCCGCCTTCAGGCAGCATTAATCAATCAGAAAAACCTCGGGGCAAAAACCTCCCATCTCGCCGCCGCCATGACCACCTACGATCCAGATCCCACCTGGAAGCCAGCCTCGGCGGGCGGCCCTTCGAACTGAACAGTGGCGTGATCCTCCACGACGCGACAATCCACCAGCAGATGAAAGATGGCACTCCCATTGTTAAAGTCACCACGGATGCGAAGGACGATCTGAAATGCCTCCCCATGCCGGAAGTGGAGAGCAAACTGGGGTCGTCGCCGGAGGGCCTCACCCAAGCTGAAGCGCAGAAACGGCTGACCCAATATGGTCCGAACGAGCTGACAGAAAAGAAAACAAATCTTTTTCTGAAATTCCTTTCCTACTTTTGGGGTCCCATCCCGTGGATGATTGAAGTGGCGGTCATTCTGTCCGGTGTGGTCGGGCACTGGCCGGATTTTTTCATCATCCTCCTCTTGCTGATGGCCAACGCCGTGGTCGGATTCTGGGAGGAACGCGAGGCGGGCAACGCCATCGCCGCCCTCAAGGCCAAGTTGGCGATCAAGGCCCGGGTGAAACGGGATGGGAAGTGGATCAATCCGCCGGCGCGCGAGTTGGTGCCGGGGGACGTCGTTCGCATGCGTCTGGGTGACATTGTGCCGGCGGATGCGCGCCTGCTGGAGGGCGACCCGGTGGAGGTGGATCAATCCGCGCTGACGGGGGAATCATTGCCTGCCGGGCGCAAACCGGGCGACGCGGTGTTCTCCGGTTCGATCATCCGCCAGGGCGAAATTGGCGCAATGGTCTATGCCACCGGCGGGAAAACCTACTTCGGCAGGACCGCGCAACTGGTGCAGGAGGTGCACACCGTCAGCCATTTTCAAAAAGCCGTGTTGAAAATTGGCAATTACCTGATCCTCCTCGCCGTGGCGCTGGTGGCGGTCATTATTGCTTTCGCCATTTTCCGCGGCGACCCGATCCTCACCACCTTGCAGTTCGCTTTGGTGCTGACCGTGGCCGCGATTCCCGTGGCGATGCCAACGGTGTTGTCGGTGACAATGGCGGTCGGCGCGCGCCTGCTCGCCAGGAAACAGGCGATTGTCACCCGCTTGGTGGCCATCGAGGAATTGGCGGGCGTGGACGTGCTCTGCGCGGACAAGACCGGCACTCTGACGCAGAACAAACTGACATTGGGCGATCCGTTCAGCGTGAACAATGTCCCCGCCGATCAAGTGATCCTTAATGGCGCGCTGGCGTCGCGGGCGGACAATAACGACACCATTGATCTGGCCATCCTGGGAGGAATAAAGGACATGGATTCGTTAAAAGGTTTTCAGGTGGTTCATTTCCAGCCGTTCGACCCGGTGCATAAACGCACCGAGGCCGCCGTCAGAGCCGCAGACGGAAAGACGTTCAAGGCCACCAAGGGCGCGCCGCAGGTGATTTTGGCCCTCTCCGCCAATGCCGGCCAGGTGAAGTCCGCCGTCGAGAAGGCGGTCAACGAATTTGCGGCGCGCGGCTTTCGTTCGCTGGGCGTGGCGCGCGCCGACGGCGACGGCCCATGGCAGTTTCTGGGCGTGTTGCCTCTGTTCGATCCACCGCGCGAAGATGCCAAGGCCACTATCGCGACCGCGCTCGCGATGGGCGTAAAGGTCAAGATGGTTACGGGCGATGCGCTGGCCATCGCCAAGGAAACCGCCAGAAAGTTGGACATGGGCATGAACATCCTGGATGCCGCCAGTTTGGGCGACACCAAAAAACAAGAGACCCCGGACGTGGCCGAGTCCATCGAGAAGGCGGACGGTTTTGCCCAGGTATTCCCCGAACACAAATTCCATATTGTGGATGTCCTGCAAAAGCGCGGCCACATTGTCGGCATGACGGGCGACGGGGTCAACGACGCCCCGGCTCTGAAGAAAGCCGACTGCGGCATCGCCGTTTCGGGCGCGACGGACGCGGCTCGCGCCGCGGGGTCCATCGTGTTGATGACGCCGGGGCTGTCGGTGATTATTGACGCGATCAAGGAGAGCCGCCGCATTTTCCAGCGGATGAACAGCTATGCGATCTACCGCATTGCCGAGACGCTGCGCGTGCTCCTGTTCATGACGCTGTCCATCCTGGTGTTCAACTTTTATCCATTGACGGCGGTGATGATCGTCATGCTGGCGCTGCTCAACGACGGCGCGATCCTGTCCATTGCTTATGACAACGTGCATTACAAGGACAAGCCCGAGGCCTGGAATATGCGCATGGTGCTGGGGATTTCCACGGTGCTGGGCGTCATCGGGGTC